>CAWUNX010000128.1:0-9325 GCA_963923905.1 uncultured Methylocucumis sp. | reverse complement strand
ATGATAGTGTGGCAGTTTGCCATGCGAAAGTAGGGAATTGCCAAGCACCCTCTTATTAAACCCAGCTCTCTCTGGGTTTTTTTATGCCTGTTGATTATTCCGACCCGAAGCACTTAGGGTAGTCAATACAAACTTCACATGATGGAGCGCGGCAGATATAAATCCCTTCCGCTTCGCAGAGCTGTTTGTATAAAAATTTTTTCCATTTCATGTCCTTAGTATTTTTTGCGGCTAAGTCTGGGAAATTATAGGCTAATAAAGCGCTTAATTGCGTTCTTGACCATAAACCTAAGTCTTGCCATAAATGGTCATTACCTAAACACGCCGCAACTAACAGCGCAATCACCCAATCGATTTCAGCATTGTCGTCACGGCGATGTTGTTTAAGCAACAGGATTAAATCGTCTTTTTCTAACATACGCGTAGCATCAAGCTGAATCGCCGAGGGCGCTCGATGCGATAACGCACAATAGGGAAAAAAATGCTGTTGCATGGCCTCGAATTCAGAGTTCTGCAAACCTAAATAATCCGGTAGCACGCCTTGGCCGTTATACCAACTCGCAAGCATACAGCTAAACCACTCGTGGTTAGGACTGCTAAAGCCACATGGGCTTAACCACGCCAGTAGCAATTCCCGGTTGTCTTTAGGTTGCAGAACGCTAGCCATTAGTATTCGACCAATATATCTTCGTCGCGCACTATCATTTGGCACGCTAAGCGCCAGGGCGACGGTAAATCATCGACTATCATTTGCTCGGCTTCGGCTTTGCTGAGCTTTCCCGCTGCGTGCAATACTGATTTTTCTTTCTCCGTTAATGGCCCGCCCATACGGCCAATTTTTTTGTCTACGCTGGTGACTTTTACTGCACATGTGCCGCATTCACCATCTTCACATTCAAAATTAATGGGTATTTTGTTTTCCCGCGCCAATTTTAATAAGGTTTGGGTGTGACTGCCCGCTACCGCGTAAACTGTTTTATCGCGGTATTCTGGACTCGAAAATGTAACGATTGCCATGATTGACCTCTTTATATTTAATAATTAAACGGGTTTAACTTTTATCACGCCGCCTAAAACCTGGGCTTGGCAAGCCAGTCGATTATGTTTGCCTGCCATGTTTTCGCGCAATACTTTGTCTTCTAATACGGATGGTTCGGTTAGATTATTCCAACCTTCAGTTACTTTCATAATGCAGGTACCACAATCACCTTCCCGGCAGCCATAGGTAATACCAGAACCGACTTTTTCTGATATTTCTATGATGCGCGTTCCAGCAGGTGCGGTAACAGTCACATTAATGTCTTCAAAGGTTATCGTTGCTTTAGCCATGTTGTTCTCCTTGGGTGTTAAAAAGCTCAGCCCAGCTCGGCAATGTCTATAATCCGCGCTGGCCTAATACCGACTAAATCTTCGGCTATGTCTTGGCCGAATTGTCGGCATTGTTGTATTTCCTCGTCGGTAGGAATTAATTTAATACGCAGCCCTGGAAATGGGACGCGTAGTTTTAAGCCACGCAAACGATCTTCAACCATTCTTACGCCTTCACCAGACCAGCCGTAAGAGCCGAATACTCCGCCTAGTTTAGACTTTAGGTTAATCACGGTGAGCGACGACAGCAAATCCCAAACAGGTTTTACTGCATCACCGTTAATCGTTGGCGTGCCAAATAAAATAGCGTCAGCATCTTCAATTAAATCGACAAACGGCGTTACTTCACTGCCTTCTAAGTCGTATAACGAGACTCTGACGTTATCAACCCCCGCTGCACCGTCAAAAATAGCTTCCGCCATGCGTTTGGTATTGCCATAAGAGCTGATGAAGAAAATTAGTAAGGTTTTTTCACTGCTACTGATTTCGCTGG
The DNA here is from genome assembly GCA_963923905.1 of uncultured Methylocucumis sp. Lineage (GTDB taxonomy): Bacteria > Pseudomonadota > Gammaproteobacteria > Methylococcales > Methylomonadaceae > Methylovulum. Next base: position 7,464 of record CAWUNX010000128.1, on the reverse strand, counting down.
GTAACGCATTACCCGTTAGTTCCCGGTAACGCTGCACGTAGCGCTGGGGTTGGTCGCGTAACAAAGGACCATGCGCGGGTAAAATGGCTGTTAAAGGCAATAATGGTTCAATTAACGACAAGGCCCGCGCAACATAGTCTTTAAAAGGTCGCATGATATGGGCGTAGTAGTATTCAAACGAAAAGCGGAAATCGCCGACTTCATCGTTAAACAAGCGGTTGTCGCAGAAATGACAACCAAAGACATCGCCGGAAAATAAAATCTTTTCTTCTAGCAAGTAGGTGCATTGTGTATCAGGCCAATGCAAATAAGGGGTATGCAAGAATTCAAGCTGGCGGTCGCCTAATGAAACGGTATCGCCAGTAAGTACAGGAGTAAATTCAAACTCATCTTGCTTCAAGAGCGCTTTTAACATCGCTTGAGCTTTTTGCGAGATAAACACACAGGCGTTGGGCGCGCGGCGCATTAACTCTGGCAATGCACCGGTATGGTCGGGTTCTAAATGGTTTAAGACAATAACTTTTATTTCGTCGTAACGTGCAACCGATTCTAATCTGGCAAAAAACTCATCAGCGAAGTTTTGTTTAACTGTATCAATTACAGCTACACCCTCGCTGCCACGCACGACATAGGCGTTATAAGTCGTACCGTTCGCGGTTTTTAAAATAATATCAAACGTGCGCAGGGTAGGGTCTAATGCTCCCACCCAATGCACACGCTCGCTTAACGCAATCGCTTGCGGTAAGCCGTTTGCGTTGAGCAGCGGTTGCCTAATCATAACCGCAGCTAGCTTGTGCTAGCATTTTAGGACAGGCTTCCAAATCGTGTTCAAGCTTGACTTCGGTTAAACCTATCCAGCTATCAACCAGTTCCTGGTCAAATCCCGCCAGCCGCTCATGGCCTACTTGCATTAGCGGTCTGCGTATTAACAGCGGTGTATCAACCATTAACGCTAACGCTTGCGCTTCTGATAAAAGCTCGGGTTGCACATGGCCTAGCTTTATCATAGGCGCACTGTAGTTAAACCAATTGGTTACCGGCAGCTTGCCAAAAAATGCCCTTAATTGCTCTGCTTGCCATGCTTCAGTTAACAGATTTTTAGCAATAACCTTATGCCCAGCCGCCGCTAACATTTTCTTTTGTCGCGTATTGCTAACACAACCAGGCTTTTCATAGAAATAAACCGTTGCCATGTCTACTCCTAATGCGCCCTCAATTCAGCCATGGCCTCAGCCATTTTCTCAGGTGGAATACCGGTTAATGAGCCAGGTGGGTTAATTTCTTCGCCCAATGAGTTAAGTATCGCACCCTCAATAGGGCAAATACTGGCACATTGGAACACCGGATAGTCTCCTTCACATTCTGTGCATTTATTCGGATTAACAACAAAATGTTTTTTGCCTAAAAAAATAGCCTTGCTCGGACACACAGGCTCACAGGCATAACAGTTGACACACGACTCTACAATTTTAACGGCCATGACGGACTCCTTAGCTAAGACAAATTGCGCGTAGCTTGTGGGTGTAGGTTATTGCCCACAACTTACCTGCGACATGCCCTAACAGCTTGTCCAAAAAAGCGGGTTGCAGACCTCGCTGCAACCCGAACACACCCTCACCTAACACATGAACAAACTAACCGGTCGCTCTAGCCGCCTCTGACTTTTCGTCTAATTTACCTGCGGCGGCCATTTCCTTATAAACTGCCATGACAGCTTCCTCGATTGGCTCCATGCCATGATCGCCATTTGGCATAATGCCGGCTTTCTCTAGCATATCCCAAGGCTCGTAGCCGACTTTAGAACATAACACTGCTTCACAACCTTCTAGTGAACGCACCGTTCTTTGCAATACGCTTTCACCATCACCGCAAGTGCTATCACCGCCGCAGTATTGATCGGTTTTACGATGACTAATAAAGCGCACACCTTCTGGTGAAGCTTCATAAATCAAGAACTCTTTGGCATGACCAAAGTGCACGTTAATCACGCCTTGACCACTGGTTGCCACCGCCATTAACACTGGACGCGTGGTTAATTTAGGCTCGGCTTGATGTTTAATTGCGACTTCATGTTTTTGCTGGCGCTTGCTATCCATTTCTTCTTGAATCGCTTGATGAATGACTTTGCGTTTTTCCATCGCCGCTTGGTAATCAATGTCCATCGCTTCGATTTTGTCCATCGTGAATTCATCGCCACGGTCTTCACCTAATAAACCGACGGCATCAGCACGGCATTGACGGCAATGGCGCATCATGTTCATATCACCAGAACACGCATCTTGTAGGTCTTGCAATTCATCCGGTGTAGGACCGCGTTGTCCCATGACGCCGTAGAACGTGCCATGCTCTGCTTCAGCAATTAACGGCATGACATTGTGTAAAAACGCGCCTTTGGATTTAACCACTCGACTGACTTCAGCTAAATGCTTGTCGTTAATACCAGGAATCATCACTGAATTGACTTTCACTAAAATCCCTTTAGCAATCAACATTTCTAAACCTTTTTGTTGTTGCTCAATCAGAATTTTGGCGGCTTTTTTGCCTTTAATGCGGCGATTTTCCCAATATATCCATGGATAAATTTTGGCACCGATTTCAGGGTCTACGCAGTTAATGGTAATCGTGACATGATCGATATTGTGCTTAGACAGCTCTTCTACCGCTTCTGGTAGTGCTAGGCCGTTAGTTGAGACGCATAATTTAATGTCGGGGGCTTCTTGGCTTAAGCGACGGAAGGTTTCAAATGTACGTTCAGGATTAGCTAACGGGTCACCGGGACCGGCGATACCTAATACGGTCATTTGCGGAATAGTGGCCGCAACGGCCATGGTTTTCTTGACCGCTTGATCGGGGGTTAATAACTCGGATACGACGCCTGGACGTGATTCGTTAGAGCAATCGTATTTGCGGTTACAATAATGGCATTGAATATTACAGGCTGGCGCAACGGCTACATGCATTCTAGCAAAATAGTGATGCGCGTCTTCAGAATAACAAGGATGGTTTTGGACTTTTTCCCGAATCGAATCAGGTAAAGCGTCCATTTGACTTTCGTTAGTACCGCAGGAACTCGCAGAGCAACCGCTTTTCACCGGCGCTTCATTTAAAACTGGTAATTGCATGGTAGTGACCTCGATAGTTGCATTCGTACCGAGACTAATGCATAGGCCATGCCAAGTTTGATTTTATTTAACTATTTGATAATTAAGTAGTTATTTATTTTATTTTTGATAACCACTTAAATTTGTCAGAAATAATACAGATTTCATTTACGGTTTGTTGGGAACAACACAATGGTGGCGTGTTATACACGCGAAAACCAAGATTCTTCGGTTAGTAAACCGACAATGACAGCAATTGCAATGTATTTGTTTTTAGTAAGGTACGCATTGCGTACCTTATCCAAAATCATTCAGAACAGCGATTTATTGCTCAATACGCTTACGAGTTGTCGTTTCAGGCATAGATAAACTATTTCTATCCCAGCCTTCCATATCCAGCACTTCATCTAAGCACTGTTCCATGAGTTGATGGGCTTTTTTAGTCACCTCGGCAATTTTTAAATGTACTTGTGCGTCTAACTCGCTAGTCGCTGCCTCCTTTAAACACAGGTTTTGATAATCAAATAGCTTACGCAAATACGTTATTTGTAAGCTCACATGCACAGGACATGCGCAGGTATACATAGCGGCTTGTTCGTTAATAACCGCTAGCTGTAATGCGCTAAATTTATTTTCAAGTTCCATAGTATCCTCCCATTATTATTTTTATTTAGGCAATCAATGTGGCTTAGCTTTAACGAGAGCTAAAGCGGTAGCCTTAAACACTATGCCATGTCAATATTATACCTAATAACCGCAGCCACTGTTTTAACCCGGTGTGTAGCATTAAGTTTTTTAATACGGCGCATGTTATGACCCAGCAAAATGTAAACACACAGTTTGAATTAGTAGGCAATATCAGCGCTAACGCATTATTGAGCGCGTTAAATACATTTACGACGGCAAAAAAACAGCGCAAACAAATTGTCCATCAAAGCTATTACGATAGTTTTGATGGCCGACTGGCAGAAAATGGGCTTAGCGCCGACTATTGTGTTAGCTCAGACAATGCGGTGTTTTCGTTGCGGCAACTAACTGGAGAAACGGTTATTGCTAGCGCGGCTTTAACCGAACTACCGATTTTTGCGCATCAGTTTGAGTCTGCTGCGCTACGCACACGCCTAGAACCCGTGCTGGAAAACCGTGCGTTATTAAAATTGTGTACGATGAGTATCGAAAGGCACTGCATCGACATTTTGGACAAGCGCCAAAAAATTATTGTGCGTTTAGAGTTTGAGCAGTGCGCAGCCTTTAATAATCGGGTAAGTGTTATTGCATTAAAAGGTTATGTGGAACAAGCGCATAATGTGGTCGCGCAATTGAAACGCTTACAGATGATTAAAAACGTTGTCTCAACACGCATAAATAGCTTACCCGCTGCCTATAACGCCAAAATTCGCTGTGAATTTACCGCAGATACCAGCGCAGAGCACGCCTGTAGAGATTTGTTGAAACAACTATTTCAGCTATTAAAAGCCAATCAACCCGGTGTTATTGCGCATCTTGATAACGAATTTCTACATGATTATCGCGTTGCAGTACGTCGTACACGAGTACTGTTAAGTCAAATGAAAACGGTAGAACCAGACTACGCATACCAACATTTTAGTGAATTTTTTACCTGGTTAGGCGCTGTCACTAGCCCTACGCGTGACTTAGATGTTTATGTCGAACAGTTTACGCAGTATCAAAGTTGTTTGCCGGCCGCACTTAGCGCAGATTTACTGCCGTTTAGAGATGTTTTGTTAAACAAACAAGCTAGCGCGCAACAGGCTTTAGCTGAACATTTAAACTCGGCTAAATACCTCGATACATTGACTGCATGGGATGCATTTTTACATTCATCGCAAGCATTACCTATACAACCTGCGACGTTATCGATTAAAACCCTGGCGGATAAAAAAATTCGTCGGCTGTTTAAGCGCGTCTTACAACAAGGCCGAGCTATTACTGACGCTTCAAGTCCAGAATGCTTACACGACCTGCGTAAAACCTGTAAAAAACTTAGATATTTATTAGAGTTTTTCCAAAGTCTGTATCCTACAAAAGTGATAAAAGCGTTTGTTCAGCCACTGAAAGATATGCAAGAAATGCTAGGTCGCCATCAAGACTTTTGTGTGCAAGAGCAACAGCTTGGCGAGTTCAGCGAGGAACTGCGCGTATTGAATACCCCTAGTGCTACGCTAATTGCATTGCAAGCATTAATAACGGTGTTAGATAAAAATCGGCAACAAACACGCGACGAATTTAGCCAATGTTTTAGCCAGTTTAGCGGGCATTCGACGCTGAGTTTGTTTAACCGCTTGTTTACACATTAACCTAGCGGTTTCAGAGCAAAACCGCTAGGTGTTTGATTTATCGGCCTAACCGTGTTATCGATGATTTAACAGCGGCTTTGTTAGCTGCTTTGGCTTTAACCGTGCTTAAATCAGGCGTTTCTGGAATGGTAATCGAAAAACCATAGTTAGCATTTAAGGTGTTAATCGATGATTTATACGCACCATCACTCCAACCGGAGCGCTGTGGATTATAAGACTCGCCAACTAACGACACCTTTTCGCCTGGAATTGGCGCAATAGCCCAGCTAGCAATTTGCGCATTGGTAAATTGACTGCCACCTTTTAACCAATACCATGCCGCAGGCCAGTAATGGACAACGGTGTTCAAGGGTTCAGGAATCGTGGCTTTAGGCAATACCGCTTGTAAACCTCGGTGAATTTCTGCTTCTACTACGTCTGTACCTAATTGCGCAGCTCGCTGCCAAAAAGTCACGCATTCTTGTTGATCGGTGTAAACAGTGCGCGTGACCAATTGCTGCGCAGCGTAGTTGGCAACAGGAATTTCCATAAAGTTAAAACAATGTTCAGTGGTCCAGACGCGATGAATATCTTTATTTGGGAAACCGATATTTTCCCACCACGCATTCGGCCAACGTTGCGCAATGGTAATCACGGGAATATCAACTAAGTCTTGATATTGCGTTTGGTTTTTAATGGTTTCGGCAATGTTGCCGGTTATTTTGTTTAAACCATTTTTAGGTGCCGCGATAACCACTTTGTCTGCGGTAATTTGGTAATCAGGTGTGGTTAATGTGTATTGTCCTGATGCAGACGCAATGCTTAGCACGGGTTGTTTTAAATAGACTTTAGCGCCGTTAGTAACAGCATCCGCCGCCATTTTTATCACGAACTGCGACATACCGCCTTCGGGATAATAAGGCGTACAACAGACATCCCATTCTTCATCAAAATAATCCATGTAACCACGCGCATCTAATGTGGCTTCAAAATCAGCTCTAAACCTAAACACATCGGCTAAGAAATGATAGCCTTGGCTGCCTACAACCGCGTTAACATAAGAGCGGAAATCCGGATATTGGCTGATATTCGCGCGCTCAGGGCCAAAGCGTAGCTTATCGTATCGTATAACGTCGTTTCCATGCCTTCGGTATTTTCTACTAAAGGATAAGCACGTTTATTCAGTTGATCGGAATTAAAACCACGAAAACCGCGTGCACTGATTAAATCATCGGGAAACGGGGCTTCTTCTAGCGGAATCGCTAAGTCCGCAGCCAATTTAAACAAATAATTTTGCGTTTCCATGACACGTAAACCACCCACGCCAAACACAAGGTCTGGACGGCTTGGGTTTAACGCCACATCATCTAAACGCCCACCCACTTTAGTTTCTTTCTCAAATAAACATACGTTTGAATCGGGGTTATCTTTGGGTAATTTCGCTAATTGATACGCCGTATGCACACCACCCGGCCCGCCGCCAACAATCGCTACATGACAGGATAATGACGTTAACGCATACGCGCAATGTCCTGTTAATCCTAGGGCAACACCTAAGCTAATTTTCTTAATCCATGTACTCATACCAACCTCTTATTGTTATTAAACATAAAATGTTTGAGGACGCTAACTCCACAGTTAGCGGTTTTAAGCATATACCAGATTGCGCTGATTAGCTGTTTTCTTTTGGCAAAAAGTGGTGTGGTTTAGGCTGTGCGACAAAAGTTGCGCAGCAACTCTTGTCGCACAGCCTTTCCTTGCTCGATATATAGCGTATTAGTCCAATTCCCCTTGTTAACCTGCAACTTTTGTCGCAGCCCTATACATGTTCTAACCCCGCGTTTAACTTAGGTAACATAATGAATTATAAAATAAAAATATAATTTTATCTGTTTGGCACAGTAATCGCTCTATTGCCCATGAGTTAAAACTAATTAATCCGATAAATAACTTAAACAAACTGGAGAATACGATGAATCTGAAAAGCAAACTGTTATCAACGGCTATTCTGTTAACCGGCTTAAACCCTGTCTCTTATACACATCTGACGCTGCCGACGATACTCC
>CAWUNX010000127.1:0-9350 GCA_963923905.1 uncultured Methylocucumis sp. | reverse complement strand
ATCCTCTCTGGTCTCGTGGGCTCGGAGATGTGTATAAGAGACAGACCTCTGCGTTCAAAGGAACACGCGTCATTGCTGAAGACCTATCGATTTATCCAAGTCACCCTATTTGCGCACAAATCAGCAAAAGCATTGGCGCGCAAGCTTGTTGGTCAGAGCCTATTTTTTCCTCGACTGACGGCTTATTAGGCATCGTTAGCCTTTACCTAAAGCAAAAAGGCGAACCTCATGCAGCGGATATTTTACTGTTATTACAAGCGAGTCACTTAAGCTCGATAGCTATAGAACGCAAACGCATAGAGCAAAAGATTTATCACCAAGCCAGTTACGATACCTTAACAGGCTTACCTAATCGCAGCTTGCTAAGTCATCGTTTACGCGAGGAAATTCACCAAGCCAGCTTAAACAAAGTCGGTTTATCGTTGTTGTTTATTGATTTAGACCGCTTCAAAGAAGTCAATGACAGCTTAGGTCATGACGCAGGTGACCGATTATTAATTGAAGCCTCTCAACGCATACGCACCTGTATACGCGACTCCGATACCGTTGCTCGCTTAGGTGGCGATGAATTTGTTGTGATTTTATCAGGCACTAACGACATCAATGCTCAACAACGTGTCGCGCAACATATCGTCGATATGATGTTAAAACCTTTCCATTTAGACGGTCAATTGGCCTATGTTTCAGCCAGCGTGGGTATCGCCAGCTACCCGAAAGATGCCGAGAGCGCTGAATTGCTGATTAGCTGTGCCGACCAAGCCATGTATGCGGCTAAAAACTTAGGGCGTAACAACTTTAGCGTGTTTACCCGCGACATGTTAGAGCAAACGTTACATCGCCAACAATTATTTAACGATTTGCGCGAAGCACTCAATCAACAACAATTAGCCGTTCATTATCAACCTATCATCGAATTAAACACGAATGAAGTGGTTAAAGCTGAAGCCTTAGTGCGCTGGCATCATCCCAAATTTGGCATGATTTCACCGGCATTATTTATCCCTATGGCAGAAGAAACCGATTTAATCAATACCATTGGTATCTGGGTATTACGCGAAGCTTCGTTGATGGCAAAACGTTGGAATCTATTACAACCTAGCGAACCGATAAAAAAGATTAGTATTAACATGTCGCCTAGGCAATTCGTGCGCAGTTATCCTGATGTTGAATGCATTACTCACTTGCAAAACATAGGCTTAGACCCAAAAGCTATTGTTATTGAGATTACCGAAGGCTTATTACTGGATGATAAAGCTGAAATATTAAGCAAATTAAACCGCTTTAGTGCCGCCGGTATTGAAGTATCGCTGGATGATTTTGGCACGGGTTACTCAGCGATGGCGTATTTAAAAAAATTCAATATTGATTACTTAAAAATCGACCGCTCATTTATTAATGATTTAGAAAGCGATTCAAGTGACCGTGCAATTACCGAAGCTATTATCGTCATGGCACATCGTTTAGGCTTGAAAGTTGTCGCAGAAGGGGTAGAAACTGAAGGTCAACGCGAATTATTAGCTGCTGTAGGCTGTGAATATGTGCAAGGCTATTTGTTTTCCAAACCGCTAAACGCAGAGGATTTTTTAACATTTGTGCAAAGCAGACACCGTTAAGCCAGTAACGGTAATAGTTTTGGGGGTTAACTTACCAATCGCTACCATTTACCACGTAGAAGCCCCCCTAGATTTTCTACGATTAGGTCAGTCGGCAGGCGGGCAAAATGCCCACGCTATGCTGCTGGCTTACGCTTAGAGCCTTGGCATATGACTGCTCATCATCTGACACTAAATGGATCGCCTCGACCTCTTTACGCAACCAGGTGAATTGTCGTTTAGCCAATTGCCGGGTTGCGATGATGCTTTTTTCGGTCATCGTAGCTTTATCGTATTCGCCATTAAGATAAGACCACGCTTGCCGGTAACCGACGGCGCGAATCGCTGGCAGGGCTTCATTTAAGTCGCCACGTCTATACAAGGCATGTACTTCGTCGATAAAGCCTTGTTGCAACATGAGCTGAAAGCGCTGGGCAATTTTTTCGTGCAAGGTCTTACGTTGTTCAGGCGCAACAATGAGTTTTAACACGCGATAAGGTAGGGCGACTTTATTATTAGCAAAATAACTGGTTAACGATTGTCCAGTTAACTCATAAACTTCTAACGCACGCTGTATGCGCTGGGGATCATTCGGATGAATTCTTGCAGCAGCATCTGGGTCAACTTTTGCAAGTCTTGCATGTAAGGCGTCTTTACCTAATGCGTGTAATTCTGCATCTAATTTAGCTCTAAGTTCTGGATTAGCATTAGGTAATTCAGCTAAGCCACCGGTCAATGCATGAAAATACAACATCGTACCGCCAACTAATATGGGTAGTTTAGCATTAGCGCTGATAGTGGCCATCAGCGCCAGCGCTTGATTACGAAACTGACCAGTCGAGAAACTTTCGGAAGGGTCTAAAATATCGATTAAGTGATGCGGAATCGTGGCTCTTTCGGCCAGACTAGGTTTAGCAGTGCCTATATCCATGCCGCGATAAACTAACGCGGAATCGACGCTAATAATTTCTCCATTCAGCGCTTGGGCAAGCTGTATGGCAAGCGCGCTTTTGCCAGACGCAGTAGGCCCCATGATAAACAACGCGGGCGGTAAATCATCCGTCATTTATTAATTTATAAGCAAATAGTTAATCGTCATCAGGTTTAGCTTGAGTTTCACCGACAGGCAATAACGGTATACCATAGCTTGAGATAATGGTCTGAATTTCTTTGGCTTTTTCCGTAATTAATTTATCTAATAAGGCTTTTCTAGCTTTATCGTTATTGCGAACGCCCATAGCCATCGCAAAATCGAATTTCAGCCCAGGCGTTGAGCGCATAGGTAGCATCGTAAAACTACCTTTAGGGCTTTGCGCGTTGATATATGCAGCAATCGGTCCCCATAGAATCGCTAAATCAATCTTTTTGCTGTTAAAATCCTTAGCTAACTGCATCGCGATATTGTTGTCTTCATCCCCTGACATCGATTGATAAGGAATACCTTGGCCTAATAAGTCGTTTTTTTGTAGCCAAGTCGTGCCAGGCCCACGGTCAAACATGGCAATTTTAAGTTGCTCTTGTTGCTGTAAAGGCAATTGCGCGAGTTGCTCAGGTTCTTTGATGCTGTCTAAACCTCGCCCTTTAGCGATGAGCAACACATAGGTCGAGCGATAATATGGCTGGGTATTTAAGGTCATATCCGACGCTTCGGGTACATTCATGACCACATCGCACTTAAATTCTTTGCTATCAACGGCTTTTTCGTCGATAGGTGCTTGTAAGGTATTGCGGATAAAACCTATGCGCTGAGGAAACCAGGTATATTCCAACGGTTGTTTTAGGGTTTTAGCGAATAATTCGGCAATTTTGTTTTCAAAACCATCGAGTTGTTGCGTGGAATACGGTGGATTTAACGGGTCAGCGCAGACTTTAAAAGCCTCGGCAGTATGTCCTGTAGCGCTTATGGCAGCTAGCGCTAAAGCGGTTACGAGTTGAGACGTGTTCATAAATACCCTTAATGTAATTCTCTATGCCGAACAATCACGTTTCGATGCGATTGCTTGAATTGTTTAACTAACGAATCGACTAAAAATACCGAGCGATGCTGACCGCCGGTACAGCCTATCGCAACAGTTAAATAACTACGACCTTCGGCTTCAAAACGCGGTATCCAACGGTCTAAAAAACCTTTAATTTCTTGGAAAAACTCGGCAACGATGGCTTGGTTGTTTAAAAAGTCAATCACCGCAGGGTCTTTGCCCGTTAAGACGCGTAGTTCAGGTATCCAATGCGGATTGGGTAGGCTTCTTGCGTCAAAGACGAAGTCAGCGTCTAATGGCACGCCGTGTTTAAAGCCAAACGATTGGAATTGTAAGGAAATATGCCGGTAATCCCGCTCGCCAATATGCTCGCGAATTAACTCGCGTAATTGGTGGTAATGGGTTCGGCTGGTATCAATCAGGACATTGGCATGACGCGCAATAGGCGTCAACATTTCTCGTTCGATTTTCAGCGCTTCTCTTAAAGGAATATCGCTATCCGTCAATGGGTGACGCCTTCTGGTTTCGCTGTAACGCTTAAGCAATGTGGCTTCTTCGGCTTGCATGAAGATGACCTCGCAGTCTATCCCTTTACTACGAAGCAGCCCCATATTCTCAGTAAATGCCGCTAAGCTTTCGCTTTGATTTCTAGCGTCTATGCCTATGGCTGTTTTTGCGTAGGTCGCTTTATCTACCAGCATCACATGGTTAACAAAATCTTCTAACAGCGTTAACGGCAGGTTGTCTATGCAATAATAATTGCAATCTTCTAAAGTATCTAATGCAATACTTTTACCCGAGCCGGATAAACCACTGACAATTAATAACTTCATGTATGAAGGTTAACCACGTAATGCCTATAGAGTTATCGGTGACTACCGGTTTTTTCTTTATGCTTGATAATTTGTCTATCCAGTTTATCGACTAAATTGTCGATAGCAGCGTACATATCTTCTTGCTCGTCTTCAGCAAATAGTTTTGCACCGCTAATTTGTAATGTCGCTTCTGCTTTTTGGATTAACTTTTCAACGCTAAGAATAACATGGACATCAGTGACATTATCGAAATGGCGGGCTAACTTGGCGAATTTTGCATCGACATGCGCTTTTAACGCTTCGGTAATGGTTAGATGATGGCCTGTTATTATCACTTGCATGGTAAAACTCCTTGAGATGGTCGGTGTATTATTGTTAATAGTAAGAACGTCAGATAATGCGTTTTCTCTGACTCGATGATGCGATAAACATCGCTTCACGATACTTGGCAATCGTGCGTCTAGCGACATTAATGCCTTTTTCGTTTAAAAAATCAGCAATCCGGCTATCACTTAAAGGCTTAGTCGGGTCTTCGTTACTGATTAATTCTTTGATGATGGCTCTAATCGCTACTGATGAGCATTCGCCACCGTTTTCGGTTGAAACATGACTGGAAAAAAAGTATTTGAATTCGACAATACCGTTAGGAGTATGCATGTATTTTTGCGTCGTAACCCTAGAGATAGTCGACTCGTGTAATTCTAGTTCTTCGGCAATATCCCGTAAGACCATAGGCTTCATTGCAACCGAACCGTGCTCTAAAAAGCCGGTTTGTTTCTCTACAATTGAGCGTGCGACTCTTAATAACGTATCGTTACGACTATGCAAGCTTTTAATAAACCAACGCGCTTCTTGCAAATGGTCTTTCATACACGCATTGTCTTTACTGTTATCTGCGCGTTTTATCATGGCCGAATAAAACGGGTTAATGCGTAATTTGGGGGCTATTTCAGGGTTTAGATGGACTTGCCAGCGCTCATTCTGCTTGACCACATACACATCAGGTATCACATATTCTGGCTCTTGTTGCTGAATTTTAGAACCCGGCTTAGGTTCTAGCGAGCGTATTAAATTAACCGCTGCGGTTAACTGACGCTCGGTTAAGCCTAGCTTGCGCATTAATTTTGATTGCTCATGCGTGGCTAATAAGTCTAAATGCTCAGAAACAATTTGTAAGGCGTCATTTCGATAAGGGGTTGACTCCGGCATTTGCTGTAATTGTAGCCGCAAACAATCTTTTAAATCGGCCGCACCCACGCCTACCGGGTCAAAATACTGAACTCTATGCAAAACCGCTAAAACTTCATCAAGCTCTAAATCTTCAAATTGGCTTTGCAAAGACAAATGAATGTCTTCAATACTGGTTGATAAATAGCCATCGGCATTAATCGAGTCGATAATAGCCAACGCAACTTCGTAATCACGGTCAGTAAATGGAGTCAGTTCTAATTGCCATAACAAGTGATCTTGCAAGGTCGTCGCTTGGCTACGCTGCGCTTCAAACTCAACGGCCTCGCCATTATTGCCGCCTAATTCGACAACGCTTTCGTAAATATCATCCCAGCTTGAATCAACGGGCAGTTCGTCAGGAATATCGGTTTGCGAACCTTCACTGGTCATTGAGTCCGAGTGTTCGCTTTTATGTTCTAACACAGGTTCAGAAGCAGAATGAGCAGACTCCTCTTCTACTTCTAGCATCATATTTGATTCTAGTGCTTGTTGTATTTCTTGCTGTAAATCCAGCGTGGACATCTGCAACAGTTTAATCGCCTGCTGTAATTGCGGCGTCATACTGAGTTGCATACCTTGTCTAAGATGTAAAGACTGTTTCATAGTAAACGACTACCTAATGTACATTAACGCTTTGCCTAAAGGCTAAAATTATTACCTAAATAGACCTTACGCACTTCCTCGTGTGCGACTATAGCCTCAGCCCCACCTTCTGCGATTACTTTACCATTATTTAAGATATACGCCCTATCACAGATACCTAATGTTTCTCTGACGTTATGCTCGGTAATTAAAACGCCTATGCCCCGTTGTTTCAAATGTACAATTATTTTTTTTATATCTTCGACTGAAATAGGATCAACGCCGGCAAATGGCTCATCAAGTAAGATAAATTTTGGCTTAGTCGCTAATGCCCTAGCAATCTCAACCCGACGCCGTTCTCCACCCGATAAACTAAACGCTTGTTGCTGCCGTAAATGATCAATATGGAATTCTTGTAGTAAATCGTCTATCACTAAGTCTATTTGCGCCGAGTCTAGCTCACCGCTAATTTCTAATACAGCTTTGATATTATCTGCGACGGATAATTTGCGGAATACCGATGCTTCTTGCGGTAAATAACCAATACCCGCCCTAGCTCTAATATGCATAGGTTTGTGGGTAATATCCTGTTCATCTAGCAAAATAACACCTTTATCAGCCTTGATTAAACCTACCATGATGTAAAAGCTCGTGGTTTTACCGGCGCCATTAGGTCCTAATAAACCCACGACCTCACCGGTTTGCATAGCTAATGAAACGCCATCGACCACATTACGCTTATGATAGGCTTTTATCAAGCCATTAGCCGCTAATGTCGCCATATCACTTGCTTGATTTAGGTTTCAATATAACATGAACTCGTTTAGTGTCCGATGATTTTTCCCCGGCTTTCACTAACGAACTTTTAATATCGTATTCGATATAATCACTGGCATAGGTTGCATTATCTTGCGTAACAGTCGCATTCTCTTTAAGTACTAACAGATTTTTTTTAGGGTAATACTCACCGATTACTGCTTCACCTATAATGTCAGCACTGCCCTCATTAGGCGTTTGTTTAAATTTTGCACGCTTACCGGTAAATATTAATTTATCGACTTCGCCATCTTTTAAGTACACAACTAACTTGTCAGAATTGACTCGAATACTACCTTGGGTAGAAATCACATTGCCTAAGTATGTGCTTGTCTCATCAGCATCGTTGTAAGTTGCTGTATTTGAATCGATAGTAATCGGTTGCTCGGCATCACTTGCTAACGCGAACGCATAGGTAGGCATCCATAGTAGTCCAACAAGCCCAGATAAGACATACAGTTTGCTGTTATTTGGTTTCATAGATCCCTTTAACGGAATGTAGCAGCTCAATGCGAATCGGTTGCTTGTACGTGAGCTTCATTCCTCGTCCTGTCGTCCGATGCGCCGAACTGCTCAACTCAGACCACTCGCTTGACTCGGCCTGACCGGTTTTAAGCTGCACGTTTAGATTCGCTGATTTTATAATTATAGGTTTAACGCCTGTTGCTTCAGCGCGCTGTATCACAGCGTTACCGTTTAACTGTAAATTGTTGCCATCGGCTGCTAAGCGTCCTGTTTCAGCAGAAATAACCCAAGGTGCAGACTGTGACGGTTTAGAGCTAGCGGGATAAGAATAATACACAGGGTGTAGTAATTCTGTATTACGGTCATCGCTGTAATGTATTATTTTATCAGCAATTAATTTATTTTTTACCTGGCCCTCATCATCCATTTCGAGTTTTTCGTAGCCGTTACTATAAAAATCCGACCTATGCAACGCTAACTCAGTACGCTTAATGTCTTCTACGTCGAATAGTCTGAGCAAAAACCAACTGGTTATCGATAAAAATGCGACATAGATATACAAGCGCTGAGCAATGAACTTCATGCTAAATAGGCTGAAATTAATGCATCAAAATGGCCTTGTGCTTGTAAAATAAAATCACACACTTCTCTAACAGCACCCAGGCCGCCTGCCCTAGTTGTACACGCATCGGCATACTGTTTTACGGCGAAATTAGCATCGGCGACGGCAATCCCTAAACCCACTCGACTCATGATGGGCAAGTCTAAAACATCGTCACCGACATGTGCAATCTGCTGAGAGCTTAACGCCAGTTTATCCAATAATTCGCTAAGTGCCACGCGTTTATCGTCATAACCTAAATAAACATGATTAATGCCTAAATCTTGCATACGTTTAGCCACCACTACCGATTTACGCCCGGATATAACGGCAATTTCAATACCGACTTGCCGCAGCATTTTAATACCGTGACCGTCTTGCGCATTGAAACTTTTATATTCATTGCCGTCGTTGTCGAAATAAAGACGACCATCGGTCAAAACGCCATCAACATCTAAAATCAATAATTTGATTTGCTTAGCTTTTTCGATAATAAGCGCATCGGATGCTAACGCGTGCATTAGACGATACCTGCTATTAATAAATCATGCATATTTAACGCACCAATAGCACACTGATGCTTATCAACCACAATTAACGCATTGATTTTTCTTTGCTCCATAATTTGTAAGGCCTCTGCTGCCAGCATGTCGGGTGCAATTACGGTGCAATGTAGCGTCATGACTTCGGTAATCGGTGTCGTATTAATATCTAAATTACGCCCTAACATGCGCCGTAAATCACCATCAGTAAAAATGCCTATGACTTTATTGTTAGCTTCGACAACGGCGGTCATACCTAGTTTTTTCTCAGTCATTTCTAACAGCGCATGACTAATCAGAGCTGACTCAGGCACTAAAGGCAATTCGGGTCCGACATGCATAATATCGCCGACCCGCAGCAACAAGCGCTTGCCTAAACTACCACCTGGATGAGACATAGCAAAATCATCACGCGTAAAGCCGCGCGCTTCAAGCAACGAAACGGCTAAGGCATCACCCATTACCAAAGCGGCCGTTGTGCTCGACGTCGGTGCTAACCCTAAAGGACAAGCTTCTTGCTGTACCGATACGTTTAACCAAACGTTCGCTAAATTACCCAACGTTGAATCCGGATTACCTGTGATAGCGATTAAAGGCACTCCTAAGCGTTTAATGATAGGCAGAATCGTCAACACTTCAGTGGTTTCACCGGAATTAGACAAGGCGATAACCACATCCGCCGGTGTAATCATGCCTAAATCGCCATGACTGGCTTCGCCTGGATGCAC
>CAWUNX010000126.1:0-9356 GCA_963923905.1 uncultured Methylocucumis sp. | reverse complement strand
TCCTCTCTGGTCTCGTGGGCTCGGAGATGTGTATAAGAGACAGGCATTATGTTAGTAAGCATAAAGTTCTTTTTTTCGCGAGTACCATGTCTGATTTTAACCCGAATAAAGATAATCATGATGATGGCTTAGCCATACAAGAGGCTAAGCCAAAACTAAAAATACCCCCTTTATACAAAGTCATTTTATTAAATGATGATTTTACGCCTATGGACTTTGTCGTTGAGGTATTAATGGTGTTTTTTGCTATGTCTGAGGAACTTGCAACCCATGTTATGTTACAAATCCATACTCAGGGCGTTGGCGTTTGCGGCACTTATACCAAAGATGTTGCAGAAACCAAGGTCGTGATTGTTAATGAATACTCGCGCGAACATCAACATCCGTTATTATGTTCGATGGAAGCTGTTTAGTTTGGAGCATTTATGTTAAGTAAAGAGTTAGAAGTCACATTAAACAATGCGTTTAAAAATGCCCATGATAAACGCCATGAATTTATTACTGTCGAACATTTGCTATTAGCCTTGTTGGATAATGCTTCTTCTGAAGCGGTTCTAAAGGCCTGTGGTTGTAATATAAAACTACTACGCGGCCAATTGACACAGTTTATTGATGAAACTATTTCATTAATTCCACAAGGCATTCAGCGCGAAACGCAACCTACCCTTGGTTTTCAACGGGTACTACAACGAGCCGTGTTCCATGTCCAGGCCTCTGATAAAAAAGAAGTCACCGGCGCTAATTTATTGGTAGCTCTGTTTAGCGAGCAAGACTCCCATGCGGTTTATTTGCTCAATAAACAAGACATTTCTCGCTTAGATGTCGTTAACTACTTAGCGCACGGTATTTCTAAAACCGATCAAGAGCATCCGGCGCAACAAGAACGGCAAGCAGAGCAAGGCGCATCAGAAACCGATTCCGGCAGCCCATTAGAAAAATATGCGACCAATTTGAATGAAGAAGCTATGCAAGGTCGGATAGACCCATTAATTGGTCGTGACCTAGAAATCGAACGCACAATACAAACATTATGTCGGCGCCGTAAAAACAATCCGCTATTAGTCGGTGAAGCCGGTGTTGGCAAAACAGCGATTGCTGAAGGATTAGCCAAAAAAATCGTTGAAGGAAATGTCCCAGATATTTTGAAAAACAGCGTGATTTATTCACTGGATTTAGGCGCGTTAGTAGCAGGCACTAAATACCGAGGTGACTTTGAAAAACGCCTAAAAGCATTAGTCAATCAGCTTAAAAAAGAACCTGATGCTATTTTGTTTATTGATGAAATTCATACCATTATTGGCGCTGGTTCAGCCTCAGGCGGTGTTATGGATGCATCGAATTTGCTAAAACCTGCATTAGCATCTGGACAATTGCGTTGCATAGGCTCAACGACGTATCAGGAATACCGTAGCGTATTTGAAAAAGATCATGCGCTAGCAAGACGTTTCCAAAAAATCGACGTCGTAGAGCCGTCGGTTGCAGACACCATATTGATTCTAAAAGGCTTAAAATCACGCTTTGAAGAGCATCACGATGTCAAATACTCCTCAGAAGCCTTGCGTTTGGCGGCAGAACTATCAGACCGCTACATCACAGACAGACATTTACCCGATAAAGCTATCGATGTCATCGACGAAGCCGGTGCTAAACAGCGCATGACCTCTGAAGCTGAGCGTAAACAAATTATCGATAGCGAAGAAATTGAAGAAATTGTTTCTAAAATAGCCCGCGTACCGGCTAAATCTGTTTCTTCTAACGATATTGATAAACTCGCTAGTTTAGAAAAGAACTTAAAAATGCTCGTGTTTGGTCAAGACGAAGCAATAAGTGCACTCGCTTCAGCAATCAAACTATCACGCGCAGGTTTACGCGACCATCAAAAAACGATAGGCTCATTTTTGTTCGCAGGCCCTACTGGCGTAGGCAAAACGGAAGTGACGCGTCAATTGGCTAAAATTTTGGGTGTTGAACTCATCCGCTTCGATATGTCTGAATACATGGAGCGCCATACCGTCTCACGTTTGATTGGCGCGCCTCCCGGCTACATCGGTTTTGATCAAGGCGGATTGTTGACCGAACAAGTCACTAAACATCCCCATGCTGTATTGCTATTAGATGAATTGGAAAAAGCTCACCCTGATGTATTCAACTTGTTATTACAAGTCATGGATCACGGCACGCTAACCGACAACAATGGCCGACGCGCAGATTTTCGCAATATTATTTTAGTGATGACAACTAACGCAGGGGCTGAAGAAGGCAGCCGTGCCTCAATCGGTTTCACGCATCAAGACCACACTACAGATAGCTTAAAAGTCGTAGAAAAGTACTTTTCACCAGAATTTCGCAATCGCTTAGACGGCATTATCCAATTCAAACCGTTGGATATTACCGTAGTCGGTCACGTCGTTGATAAATTCATTTTTGAGTTAGAAGCCTTGCTAGCCGATAAACAAGTCACGTTAACACTAGATGCTGACGCGCGTTTGTGGTTAGCCGAAAATGGTTGCGATCCCAAAATGGGAGCACGACCAATGGCTCGCTTAATTCAAGAAAAAATTAAGAAGCCGTTAGCCAATGATTTGCTCTTCGGCGAACTCGCAAACGGCGGACATGTCACTATCTCAGTAGAAAATAACGAATTATGCTTTACCATCACGGGTAAAGAGCTGGAAATTCCAGAAAACAGCTGATAAGTCAAGGAGACTACCAGCCAAGGGATGCGCTAGGATTACAACTAGCGCATGCGGAAGGATATACGACCTTTGGTTAAATCGTAGGGTGTCATTTCAACTTTTACGGTATCACCGGTTAGAATCCTAATATAGTGCTTACGCATTTTTCCTGAAATATGCGCAGTAACAATATGACCATTCTCTAGCTGAACTCTAAACATAGTATTCGGTAATGTATCAATCACCTTACCTTCCATCTCAATTTGATCTTCTTTCGCCATAACGACTCCTCTAAAAAGCTATCATAATACCACAAGGATGGTGTCATAAATAGAATCTTACGGCGAAAATGTTGCAAGCAGATGAACAAGCAAGTGTTTCGTTTACTGAATTAACATAGCGTTATGCGCTGACATCAATGAATGCTCCCCTAGTCTGAGTTTCACCTCTGGCACTCGCTGCGATTTCGCTAATCGCTTTAATTGCCATAGCGGTTGCGGCGGCAGCAACTTGAAAATCTTGATTGGAAGGTTCAGCCGGTGCTAATGCCGCGCTTTTAATGATTTGAGCTTTTCTTAACGTTGCTTGCGGATTGCCTGCTACTTCAGAGGTGTCAATGTTAACTTCACCACCTATCGCATAAGATACACCATCAGGACCTAACTGATAAGAAAAGCTTGCACCGCTTCTAGCAACGCCTGCCGCCGCCGCTAAATGCGCTAACTCATGCGCTCTAACCTCAGTATCACGCTTTTTTAATTGTTCAATGACTTTTAAATCGGCCTCAGATAACTGTAACTTACTATCAGCACTCGCACTGGTTGTTTGCTCAGCGCTTTTTGCTGTATCACCTGTTGCGCTTGCTTGGTTAGTATAATAAGCATGACTAATGGGGCTGTTGGAAATGCTTGTTATCATTGCCGCCTCCAATAATCAATCCATCATGTTGTTTGGTACTCTTGTTACATTGTAACTTCAGCCCACAAGATGTCCAGTATTATAGCGGTATATGTACGCTCATTTTCTTGATAGCCAAGGCCGCTTCGTGATAACCCTCTGAGAGTGTTGGGTGAGTATGTATCGTTCTAGCCAAATCTTCACTGCTAGCCGAAAACTCCATCGCCAACACTGCTTCGGCAATAAGCTCTGAAGCATGCGGCGCAATAATATGCACACCTAAGACCATATCGGTCTCTGCATGAGCAATAATTTTAAGCAAACCGTATTTTTGCCCACAGGCCTGAGCACGCGCCGTAGTAGCTAACGCAAAACAGCCTACTTTTATTGCCACCCCCATCGTTCTTAACGCCTGCTCGGTCTGTCCCACCCAGGCAATTTCAGGCTCGGTATAAATGACACTTGGCAAAGCGTCATAATTAATCGTGCTATTGTGGCCTGCAATGTGCTCGGCAACATAAACACCTTCTTCTATGCCCTTATGGGCTAGCATAGGCCCTAATAAATTTAAATCACCGATGGCATACACACCCGGCAAGTTAGTTCGGCATTTTTCATCCACATGCACATAACCGTTTTCATCGAGTAATAAGTTGGCTTCTCGCGCAGCTAAATTCTCAGTATTCGGCCTACGACCTGTCGCAACAATAAGCCGGTCAACACGTAAATTATGCGTCCCCTCGGTATCTTGATAATCAACAATAACCTTAGTACGGCTTTTTTTTGCTGAAATAACTCTAGCACCTAAGCGTAAATCCAAATTTTGCTCAGTAAAAATTCGATACGCTTCGCGTGACAATTGCTGATCCGGCAAGGGTAAGAAACTTTCTTGCGCATCTAATAAAATTGTCTCACTGCCTAAACGACTCCATATTGAGGCTAATTCCAAACCATTCACTCCCGCGCCTATAATCGCCAGTTTTTTGGTTAAACTGGTCATATTAAGCGCCGCAAACGAATCAAAAATAAATTCGTTATCCACTTTTGCATACGGTAAGGGAATCGGTGAAGACCCGGTCGCTAAAATAATATGCTTACCTTGTATCGTCGATACTGGTGAACCATCTAACGGAGTCAATTCGACCACTTTAGAACCTAACAAACGCGCGCGTGCATGAATACTGGCTACTTTATGGTGGACAAAAAGGTCTGAAATTTTATGCCCCATAGCATCGATGACCTCGTCTTTATGCTGAATCAGCTTAGCCATATCTAAAGCGATGTTTTCAACATGAATTCCCCGCTTAGCTAAATCATGATTTAACGCGTGATATAGCTTAGCCGATTCCAATAACGTTAACGCCGCTACGCAACCAGAATTTAAATGAACTCCACCTAAAACGCGCTGCCCCTTGTTATTACGCCAATTATCGACGCAAACGGTAGATAAACCAAGTTGCGCACAGCGTATGGCGCAGGAGTAACCGGCAGGGCCTGCACCTATTACAATAACATCGTATATCGTCGTGTTTTGTTTAGTCATATTAAA
Organism: uncultured Methylocucumis sp.; assembly: GCA_963923905.1. Lineage (GTDB taxonomy): Bacteria > Pseudomonadota > Gammaproteobacteria > Methylococcales > Methylomonadaceae > Methylovulum. The sequence goes on along the minus strand of CAWUNX010000126.1, from coordinate 4,235 downwards.
TGTTTAGAAGTAAATGGGCGGGTGCTTCCAAGCATTCTTTAATGGTCACTAAAAATTGTACCGCTTCACGACCATCGACTAAGCGATGGTCATACGATAAGGCTAAATACATAATGGGTCGAATCACGATTTGACCATTCTCAACGACAGGCCGCTCTTTAATCGCATGCATACCTAAAATGGCACATTGCGGCGGATTTAAAATGGGTGTGGACAGCATAGAACCAAACACACCACCGTTAGTAATCGTAAACGTGCCGCCTTTTAAATCATCATAACTTAACGTGCCTGCCCGCGCTTTCTCGCCAAATTCCACAATGCTTTTCTCAATACCGGCAAAATCCAATTGATCCGCATCATGTAAAACCGGCACAATTAAACCGCGCGGCGTACTCACAGCAATACCTAAGTCATAGTAACCATGATAAATAATATCGTTACCGTCGATAGACGCATTAATCGCCGGAAAGCGCTTTAACGCTTCTACCGATGCTTTGACGAAAAACGACATAAAACCTAACTTAACGTTATGCTTTTGCTCAAACCGGGTTTTATACTGATTGCGTAAATCTATCACATACTGCATATTAACTTCGTTAAACGTCGTCAACATCGCAGCATTTTGTTGCGCTTGTAATAAACGCTCGGCAATCTTTGCGCGTAATCGTGTCATAGGCACACGCTGCTCAGGCCGCAAACTTGCACTGGCGATTACCGTCGTTTCAGGCATAACAACCGCAGCCGGCTTCACCTCAGGCTCAGCTTGTGCAGGTTGTGACTGAGGTTGAGGCTCAGCAGCAGTCAGTGTATGTGCCGATTGCTTTTGTATATGCTCTAACACATCGGATTTTGTCAAACGCCCACTTTTACCCGTACCCTTAATATCAGCAGGATTTAAGGTATTTTCATTGATTAAACGGCGTACCGACGGGCTTAACGGCGTATCAACATTCGTTGACGCCGCACTATCTTGCACGGCAGCCGCCGGAGTGGCTGTTGCTTCACGCTTTGCCGTATCAAGCACACCAATCACTTGCCCTGCTAACACAATGGCACCTTGTTCAGCAAGAACCTCTGTTAGCACACCCGTTTCAGGTGCAGTGACTTCTAACACAACTTTATCAGTTTCCAAATCAACTAAGCTGTCATTTTTATTCACCGTATCACCAGGTTTTTTATGCCAAGCAGCAATCGTTGCATCCGATACAGATTCGGGTAAATTAGGGACAGTAACTTCAATACTCATTGTTTATTTTCCAGACGATGTTCCAGGTGATATGCCGTAAAGCGCAGCTTCTACGACCTCTTTTTGTTGTTCAATATGGACATGAAAGCTGCCTACTGCAGGTGAGGCTGACGCTTTGCGCCCCGCATAAGACACTTTAATATGGGACGGTAAATTTTCGGTAAAATGGTGACCTGAGTTATACCAAGCCCCTTGATTTTTAGGCTCTTCTTGACACCAAACAAACTCTTTTAAATGCGAATACTTAGCAATCTCCGCTTTAAATAAATCGATTGGAAAAGGATATAACTGCTCTATTCTAACAATAGCAACATGTTTTAAATCAGCTTCTCGACGCGCCTCTAGCAAATCGTAATACACTTTACCGGAACAAAACACTAAACGCGTTACTTTCTTCACAGGAATAGAATCGACTTCACTAATAATAGGCTGAAATTGACCGCTTGTTAGCTCTTCCAATGTAGACACCGCCAATTTATGGCGTAATAAGCTTTTAGGACTCATCACAATCAACGGTTTACGATACGCTCTTAGTAGTTGTCTGCGTAATAAATGAAAAATCTGCGCTGGCGTCGTTGGACAGCAGACTTGCATATTATGCTCGGCACATAATTGTAAATAACGCTCTAAACGTGCTGACGAGTGCTCAGGGCCTTGTCCCTCGTAACCATGGGGTAGTAACATGACTAAACCGCATAAACGCCCCCATTTCGTCTCGCCCGAACTAATAAATTGATCGATTAACACCTGCGCACCATTAGCAAAGTCACCAAATTGCGCTTCCCAAATCACTAAAGTGTTGGGTGAAGTCGTGCTATAACCATATTCAAAACCTAATACCCCTGCTTCGGATAGCAACGAATCAAAGATTTGCGCTCGACCTTGATTTTTATCCAAATGCTTTAACGGTGTATGGTTTTTATTTTGCAATTGATTATGCAAAACTGCATGTCTATGCACAAAAGTACCACGTCCCACGTCCTGACCGGTTAAGCGCACATTATATTTTTCCATTAATAAGGTCGCATACGCCATATTTTCAGCAAAACCCCAGTCCAAAGGCATTGCACCTGCCGCCATTTTGCGACGGTTTTCCATCACTTTAGCCACTCTAGGATGCACCTCAAACCCAGCGGGCAGACGCTGCATTCGGTCATTACAATAACGCAAACGCTCTAACGAAACTGCTGTCTGGCACGGCGCATCCCAATTAGTATGCAAAAACTGATCCCACTGCGCGGTATAACGATAACTATTATCTAACATCGGTCTCGACACAATAGCCCCCGCCTCTAGTAATTGCTGGTACTCTTGCTCCATGCCAACGCTATCTTGACTGGTCAGCACTTGTTCAGCAATTAAGCGTTCAGAATACAGCGTGCGGGTAGTTTTTAATTTGCGAATTTTTCCATACATAATAGGCTGTGTAGCAGCTGGCTCATCCGCCTCGTTATGACCCAATCGACGATAACACACTAAATCAATCACGACATCTTTATTAAACGTCATACGGTAATCAACCGCTAATTGCGTGACAAAAATAACCGCTTCTGGATCATCACCATTCACATGAAACACAGGTGCTTGAATCATACGCGCAACATCGGTGCAATAAGGCGTAGAACGGGCGTCTTGTGGATTACTGGTAGTAAAACCGATTTGATTATTAATCACGACATGAATCGTCCCGCCGGTAGAAAAAGCCCTTGTTTGGGACATATTCAAGGTTTCCATAACAATGCCTTGCCCAGAAAATGCTGCATCGCCATGAATTAACACCGGAGTTACCGTTGCTTTGCCATCATCTCCCGCTCTGTCTTGTCGCGCTTTCACCGAACCTTCAACCACAGGATTAATAATTTCCAAATGCGACGGATTAAAAGCTAACGCCAAATGCACCGGTCCACCTAGCGTTTCAACATCCGATGAGAAACCCATGTGATATTTCACATCGCCAGAACTCATACCCGGCATTAGCCGATAATGACCGGCAAATTCTTCAAACAAACTGGCAGGACTCTTGCCTAAAATATTGACCAAGACATTTAACCGCCCTCTATGCGCCATGCCAATCACGATTTCTTTTACGCCTTTTTCGCCTGAACGCTGAATCAGCTCGTCTAAAATAGGAATTAACGACTCCCCGCCCTCTAATGAAAAACGCTTTTGACCAACAAATTTATTTTGTAAATGTAGCTCTATACCTTCAGCAGCGGTTAATAGTTTTAGCACCCAGCGTTTTTTATCAGCATTCAACACCAGATTATTTTTAGTGCTTTCTAAGCGATTAATAAACCAACGCCGAATCTGCGTATCATCGATATGCATAAACTCGGAGCCAATGCTGCCGCAATAAATAGTCGTTAAATTCTCTATTATTTTGCGCAAAGGCAAACGGTCGTAACCATAAATAGAACCCGTATCGAATAATGTTTCCATATCCGGCTCGGATAAGCCGTAATACGATGGATCTAAATCAGGCAACATCGCCGCTGGCTTGTTTAAAGGGTTGGTATGAGCGATTTGGTGACCACGCACTCGGTATTGGTTAATCAACCTCGCAACAGCCGATTGCTTTTTAACACTCTCCTCCGTAAAACCCTGAATTTGCGCAATGCGGTTTGGCGATTTAACCGCTAGTTTGGCAAAACGCTCAACGATAGGGCTATGCGGCGTATCAAATACCGCCTGCTGTTGCATACCCTGAAAATGCCGTTGCCAACTAAGCGGCACGGATTCAGGGTCATCTAAAAAACGTTCATAAAGGTTTTCAATAAAACTCGCGTTACTACCATATAACGAAGAGGAGTCTTGGAAAAATTTTAGCAATTCAGTCATTATCGGTATCCAGTAAATAACATTAATACGCGCCGTATATGCAGTGGTGTTTAAAATATCGGCTCTTACCGACAAAGGCAAGTTAATCTGCTTGAATTGTAACTACTCACCCTGAAAAAACCATCCGAAGCGTTTCAAACGGATTTTGAGA
>CAWUNX010000125.1:0-9368 GCA_963923905.1 uncultured Methylocucumis sp. | reverse complement strand
ATTCTACAGTATACCCCTTTTTTGTTCAGCAATAGTTGCGCCGAACTGTATTGGTCGCAAACACAACGCTCGCTATTGCGCTAAGCCCGTGTATACCAGCTTGTAAGCTATAATGCGTAGGAAAAAAGAAATCGAAGCCACATAAGCCTGATAATAACAGTAGCGCTAATCCAGCCTGAATACGCGCTAAATATTTACTTAAGTAATCGTAAAAACCGGACTCTTCTTGCATAGTTGTTTAACTGTCAATTCACCTAAATAAAACGAACAATACCTTTTATCAAAATTTTTGGGCATTGTAACTTAGTGATATGAAGTTTTACAAATATTTCATACAAACATATTTACCAAAGCTAGCAGCGAATTCATACACTAGATAGCATCTTAAATAAAACTAACGCTTATCAAGCGGCCATTCCTGAATGACCTGATAAATAACGCCTTTGGAATTAACACAAGACTCAACTAAGCAAAAATGCGTAGCTGACCAGGTAATGGGCTGGATTAGGCTCAGCGCCTCAATTTTGCTACTGTCTCTAGCCAACGTCACATGGGGTTGGTAAGGGCGTGTATCGTCGTTTAGCCCAAGCCCGCGAGCTAACCTGTTTAATTTTTCTGCCATTAGTACAATCATCTCAGGTATTGCACGCGTTGTTAAACACACCGCACCCGATGTAGGCCAGAATTGAATGGCATCAAAAACTAACGTGAACGCCGTAAGCTCAGTTAACGCTGCTGCTTGTTCTAGCAAAATTAAACGCGTATCACTACTTACGTTGCCTAAAAAACTAAGCGTTACATGTAAGTTTTCGGGCATCACCAACCGACCTGAAACTGTTAAGCTGTTTTGTACGCTAATAAGCTGTTGCCGAATCCGTTGCTCTGGCCATAAGGCAAAAAATAAACGCTGACTCGCGGTCATAGTTATTTTTTCCAAAACTCCGGCACAAATAAAATGACAATAGAAAAAATTTGTACCCGGCCTAATAACATCGCAAACGTACACACGATAGTTTGGAAATCACTTAAGCTGGCATAATTAGTGGCTGGCCCGACTTGGTTTAAGCCAGGCCCTGCGTTATTAAAGCAAGCGATAATCGCGCTCAATGCGCTGACAAAATCTAAGCCACTGAATAGCAATAAAAAAACTAAGATAACGATGCTGATAAAATAGAGAAAAATAAATCCGGTTACCGAAGTGACGATTTTATTATTAATAATCGCATCGCCTATTCTTAGTGGTCTTACCGAATTAGGATGGATAAATTTAAACAACTCTAAACGCGCCTGCTTCATTAAAATAATCGTACGAATCATACGAATACCGCCACCGGTAGAACCTGATGACGCCGATAAACAACTTAAAAACAACATCCACATCGGCACGAAAATAGGCCATTGATTAAAATCCTGAGAGGCAAAGCCGCAATCGGTAGCAATCGTGACCAAATTAAATGTGGCATGACGTAACGCCGTAAAATAATTATCGTAAGTACCATCACGATATAACACGGCTGCCGTCATTAAACAGCTGGTTAGCACTAATGCTAAAAATGCCCGCGCTTCCATGTCTTCTACATAAGGTCGATAAGAGCGCTTTTTTATCGCTATAAAATGCGTCGCGAAATTAATGGCCGCAACAAGCTGAAAAATAGTTAGAACCACTTCTATAGGCACGGAGTTGAAATAACCGACACTGTTATCATGCGTAGAGAAACCGCCTAAACTCATCGCGGCAAAGGCATGGCATATCGCATCAAACCACGACATGCCTGCAAGCTTTAACGCGATAATACACAGCACAGAAATACATGCATACACCAGCCATAACGCTTTAGCCGTTTGCGCGATACGCGGCGGTAACTCAGATTCTTTAACCGAACCCGGCGTTTCGGCAATATAAAGCTGCATTCCGCCGACGCCTAATATCGGCAAAATCGCGACGGCAAAGATAATAATCCCCATGCCCGCTATCCAATTTAATTCATGACGCCATAAATTAATCGACATAGGCAGTTGGTCAAGTCCACTTAAAATCGTCGCGCCTGTTGTTGTTAAGCCTGATACGACTTCAAAATACGCATCGACAAAGCTTAATTTAGGCATATAAAACAATAGCGGTAACGTGCAAAACACCGGCAGCAGTGACCAGGTAATCGATACTAATAGAAATCCCGCTTGTCTGGACACGATTTTCGGTGTTGAAATCGTTGGAAAAAACATGAGCGCACCGGCTAACAGTGTTAACGCCGTGGCTAATAAAAATGCTGTTTGTGCACCGTCCTGGGCAAGCAACGAAGTGAGCAAGCATGTCGCCATTAAGCCGCTAGAGCCCATAGTCACAACGCCTAAAATATGGATAATCGTGGCAATTACATTCATGGTAAGCTCTAAATGGGTTGGAACAATTGTTCGATGCTACTTACTAATTTTTTATTTATCGCAAACATCACCACATGGTCGTTTTCCTCAAACACGGTATCGTGATGAACCGCAATTACTTGTTGATTACGGATTAAAGCGCCCATGACAATGCCTTGAGGTAAGTTAATGCTATTCACCTGCCTGCCTACCACAGAATTAACCCCGTTAGTATGCGCTATCGCTTCTATGGCTTCAGCCGTCCCGCCACATAACGAACTGACTTGCGCGACATCGCCACGGCGTACATGTTTTAAAATACTGCCTAAGGTTTCTTGATTGGGCAGCACCGACACATCGATACCGGTACCCGGCAATAATTTCGTATAGGACACATGGTTAAGCAGGCAAATCGCTTTACGCGCACCTAAATTCTTGGCTAATGATGCTGAAATGATATTAACGCCATCGTTATTGGTAATCGCGCAAAATAAATCTGTGTTATTGACACCTTGATCTAATAACAAATTTTGGTCAGCACAGTCGCCTACTAAAAGACTGGTATTACTGAGCGACTCACTAATTGCTTTTACCCGGCGAGGGTCTTTTTCTATGATTTTAACTTGATGGTTTTTTTCTAAAGCCATGCCTAAGCGTTTACCGACATGACCGCCGCCGGCAATAATTATGCGCTTTATCGGTTCTTCGAGTTTGTTTAACTCTTTTAAAACACGACGCACTTCATCACGCGGCGCGACAAAAAAAACTTCGTCATCGGTTTCAATAATGGACTCGCCGCTCACGACAACTGGCGTACCTTGCCTAAAAATAGCCGCGACGCGAATTTTGCCATCGGCTAAACGTTTTTTTAACTCTTTGATTTTTTTACCTGTTAAAAAGCCTTCAGCAACGACTTTTACAGAAAATAAGCGAACTAAACCGCCAGCAAAATCCGATAAATGCAGCACCCCTGGGCATTCGATTAAATTGCGAATGGACTGCATGACGATTTGCTCAGGACTAATGACGTAATCAATAGGAATGCCATCGCTGCTAAACAATTGCGGGTGGGTTAAATAGTCTAAAGCTCGAACCCGCGCAATCGTCTTAGGGCGGCTATACGAAGAATTAATAATTAAACACGCCAGCATATTGGTTTCATCACGATCCGTCACCGCGATAACAATATCAGCCGTACCGACACCGGCTTGTTCTAAGATACTTGGATGCGCGGCATTACCAGCAACCGTTGCAATATCGAAGCGTTCTTTCAAAGCGTCTAATAATTCGGTTTTGAAATCGACGACAACAATATCATTTTCTTCACTGGCTAGCGCAGCAGCAACAGATGAGCCAGTAACCCCTGCGCCTAAGATTAAAATTTTCAAAACTAAGTCCGGTCAATATGGGCTGAATGGTCGTTGGCGGCAATTATAACGTTAACTTAAGGCTTAAACATTAGCTACAATACAGAGGGCAAAAAAAACTCATTAACTAACATGGGCTTATGCTCTACTTGATAGACTGTGCTACGCCCCCAAACCCCATGGTTAATCTCAGCTAAGGTCCTAATAGGTGTTGTCCATATGCCAGGGATGACCGTTGTTATCGCTAAGGCTTGACGCAGCAAATTTGGACAATTAAAAATCACTTCGCCTAAAGGTCTATTACCTAAATGCGCTAAATTGGTATGCGCGAGTTTAACGGTATGTTTAGGAATAATGGTGCGCGCTAAAATTAACGGTTGTTCATACGCGTGTAAAATGACCTCGCGAGTTAAACAGTACTGATATTCGGGTAGATTTAATAGCATTCGCTCAGCTAAAAACGGCTTGGTCCATTGCTGCATTAACACTGTAACCTTTAATTCGCTACCATAAATCGCGCGTAAGCGCTGTGTGAGTGAACCCCGCTCATAAACCCAACTTTTGACTTCGACGGGCATACTTAACTGTAAACCTTGCCGGTTTAAGCGCCATTGCGGTGAACGTTGAAATAATTGGCTTTTAATTGTCAATGCTATACCTCGGCATAAAGACCGGCGTGTTCTAGCCAGCGCTGGCAAATCGGTTTGATAAGTTCAGGGAAATCGCGTAATAAACGGTCGCTTAACGTCGAGATAAGCTCGAATAACTCTGCGTCTTGCTGCAAATCTGCAACTTTAAATTGCATTTGACCGGTTTGCCGAGTCCCCATCACCTCCCCCGGCCCGCGTAAGTTTAAATCTTGCTCAGCAATGTAAAAACCATCATGGCTATCGCGTAAGATTTTTAAGCGCTGTCTAGCCAGTTGCGATAATGGTAGTTGATAAAGCAATAAACAAAAACTTTCGCTTTGCCCGCGACCTACCCGGCCGCGCAATTGATGTAACTGCGCTAGCCCTAAACGCTCTGGGTTTTCGATAATCATTAGCCCAGCATTAGGCACATCTACGCCCACTTCGATAACCGTCGTCGCGACTAATAAATCCAACTCATGCTGTTTAAACGCCTGCATGACTTGCTCTTTATCGCGCGCCTTCATACGGCCATGCACTAAACCTACGCGCACTGACGGCAAGCTTTGAGCTAACAGTAACGCGGTATTTTCCGCCGCTTGGCACTGCAATAGCTCGGACTCTTCGATTAAGGTACACACCCAATACGCTTGTCGGCGCTGTTCAATCCAATGCTGTATGCGATTAATCACCTCATCTCGGCGCTCAGATGGAATCACGCTGGTCACGATAGGAATACGCCCAGGTGGCAATTCGTCAATAATCGAAATATCCAAATCTGAATATTGCAACATCGCCAACGTGCGCGGAATAGGCGTGGCCGTCATCACCAATTGATGCGGTTTTAAGCCGGTATTCTGCGCTTTTTCGCGTAATGCCAAGCGTTGATGTACGCCAAAGCGATGCTGTTCATCGATAATAATTAAGCCTAACCGACTAAATTGTACTTGTTGTTGAAACAACGCATGGGTGCCGACAATTAAAACAGGGCTGTCAGTCGCCAACGTCTGTAATAAGGTTTCTCTATGCTTGCTTTTACTTTGACCGGTGAGTAACAACACCGGAAACGCGCTGTCGTCAAGCCAATTAGTAAACGTACGAAAATGTTGTTCAGCCAGTAATTCAGTAGGCGCCATAAGAGCGACCTGATAACCGCTGCCTAATGCCAACAAGGCCGTGTAGGCCGCGACTACCGTCTTACCTGAACCCACATCACCTTGCACTAAGCGCAGCATAGGCTGGTTTGAGCCAACATCGTGCTCAATTTCTTTTATTACGCGCTGTTGCGCGCCAGTCAATGCAAACGGTAATTGGTCTAAAAACGCTGTTAAAACGCTAACAGGCGGTGTTAACAGAGGTGCTGTTGCCGTTTTGGCGTATTGCCTTACTTGGCGTAAAGCTAAATGATGGGCTAATAACTCTTCTAATGCTAAGCGTTTACGCGCGGGATGGTCAGCTGTTGGCGGTGCTTGTACGCTCTTAGGCACATGTAGCGCATTTAACGCATCAAGAAGAGCAGGATAACAATACGCTTCAATCAGCGTTGTCGGTAAGCAATCAGGTAATAATTCAGGCCGTTGTGTTAGCCATGACAGGGCGTGTTTAATGGCTTTGCGCAACGTATGCTGACTTAAACCTTCAGTCAAAGCGTAAACAGGCGTTAACGCGTCATCGGCGGTTATCTCATCTCGACTTGCTAAGATTTTATAATCAGGATGTACCATTTCTAAACCAGCAAAACCTAAGCGGACTTCAGCATAGGCCGTTAACCAGCTACCGGGAGTTAACGCTTGTAATTGTGCGGCACTAAAATGAAAAAAGCGTAAATACAAAAAACCCGTATCATCATTAATCCGGCAGACTAAGCTTTTTTTCGATTTTACGACGACTTCCGCCAACTCAACACGACCACAGACTAATGCTGTTAAGCCCGTCCTAAGCTCGGCAATCGAGTGAATACGGGTACGATCTTCGTAGCGATAAGGTAAATGCAGTAATAAATCTTGTAGCGAGATAATACCTAGTTTATTCAACAACACCGCTGTGCGCGGCCCTACACCGGTCAGTTGGGTGACCGGAATCTGTTTAGCATTAACGGCAGAAGAGCTAGGCGTAGACATGAAAGACGGATATGTCGAGAAATAATCGCTTGAGTATAGCAACCGCCTAGTATATCGCGGACTTTACCGCATTACCCGCCAGGATACTCTTGTACCGGTAGTTGCATAATGGCATCCATTTCCACGGCAGCACCTTTAGGTAACGCGGCGACGCCAATGGCTGCGCGTGCGGGATAGGGTTCGGAAAAATATTGCCCCATGATTTCATTAACAATCGGGAAATGGACTAAGTCAGTCAGAAACACATTCAGCTTAACAATATCCGCCAAACTGCCACCGGCAGCTTCCGCTACAGCCTTCAGATTTTCAAAGACTTGGGTGATTTGCGCATTAATATCGCCATCGACTAAAACCATAGTTTCGGGTATTAAGGGGATTTGACCTGATAAATAGACGGTATGGTCAATTTTTACTGCTTGAGAATAAGTGCCTATCGCTTTGGGGGCTTTATCGGTTTGTATAATTTCTTTGGTCATAACTTAAATAAAATGCTTTTAAAACAAAAGGCTACCAACGCAAGGCGGGACAGGGTATTCATAGTGCAGGTGTCGGCAGCAAGGATGCTGCCGCCAAGCCTACAGGGATGTATTCACAGCGTCCTAGGCAATTGCTCCTGCGTTGCCCTGCTACACGCCATCCCTAGCGTTATGCACTGTAAATACCCTGTCCCTACTAAAGTGTGCAGCCAAACAAAATTAGCTTAAGCGTGATAAGCCGGACTAAAACCATGCACCGCTTCGACCATAGCTTGAACATGCTCAGGGTTAATATCTGGCAAAATACCATGCCCTAAATTAAAAACATGGCCTGAGCCATGACCGTATTGTGCCAGCACATTCTTGACTTTCTCGACGATGACTTCAGGGCTGGCGTATAACGCAATTGGGTCTAAATTACCTTGCAACGCCACTTTCGTACCTACGCGCTGTCTTGCTTCGCCTATATGGGTTTGCCAGTCCAAGCCTAGCGCATCATAGCCCGCATGGCTCATGGCTTCTAACCACAAACCACCGCCTTTGCTAAATAAAATGCTAGGGATATGACCATTAATAGAATCCGTGCGAAGCTGTTGTTTAACTTGCTGAGCATAGCGTAACGAGAACTCAAGATAATCATCATGGCTTAACACGCCTCCCCAAGTATCGAACACCATCACGGCTTGCACACCGGCTTCAATTTGCGCATTCAAATACGCCGCAACGGATTGTGCGAGTTTATCTAATAACTCGTGCATTAAGCCCGGCTGCTCAAACATAAGGCTTTTGACTTTTTGAAAATTTTTACTACTGCCACCTTCTATCATATAAGTCGCTAAGGTCCACGGGCTGCCTGAGAAACCGATTAAAGGCAAATCACTTGCCAGGTTTTTGCGGATTAAACTCACGGCATCGACGACATAGCGTAAGTCGGTGCACGGGTCGGGTATCGGCAGTTGCCGTATATCTTCGGCAGTCGTTAAACGTTTACTAAACGTCGGGCCTTCGCCTTCAGTAAAATTTAACCCCATACCCATTGCATCGGGTATAGTTAAAATATCAGAAAACAATATAGCCGCATCGAAGCGGTAACGTCTTAAGGGTTGTAACGTCACTTCACAGGCTAATTCTGGATTAGTGCAAAGATTTAAGAAGCTACCCGCTTGCTCTCTAATAGCCCGGTATTCAGGCAAATAACGCCCGGCTTGCCGCATCATCCATATCGGTGTTCTTGGGATAGGTTGCTTTAGTAACGCTTTAATAAAAATGCTTTGCTGTGCTGATGTCATGGGCGAGTGCCAAGGCTTATGGGTTTATTTTAATCGTGCTAATCTTTTTAATAATGGCGCGCCTAAATTCGGCAGGTAAGCTTTGTTTGGCTTTAGTAGCGGAGGCTGAGTCTGGAAATGCGCCATAATAAACTAAAAATTTCTCTTTTTTACCGAGCATTATTTTGGTGTAAACCACATCTTGGCTTAAATTGGGATACTTATTAGTAAACGCTTTAACAGATTCTTCTTTCGATAACACCATAACTTGCAACGTGTAGTGCCCAGGCGCTTGCTTGCTTAACCACGCGCTGATACCTGTATCGTGTTCGGGCACATTAACAGACTCAGACGGCGCCGCAGCAACAGGCGTTTCTTCTACAGGCTTAGCAGGTTCGGTTACTACAGGGACAGCGGCTGCGGGTTTAATATCGGGGGGCGGCGGAGTTTTATCAGCACTTGCGTGTTCTGGGTTAACGCTTGCTGTTATGCTTTCATCTTTGGCAACAACTTGATCGAGTAAGCGGTCACTAATTTGTACCGGTGCAGTAGAGCTTATAACAGGTGGCGCTAACACTGTTTTTTCAGTGCTTGCTGGAATATTCACACTAGCCTGTTGCGGTTTAGGCTGCGAAGGCAAATAAACGTTGGTATACCATTGTACGCCTAGGGCTAAACCGACTAAAACCACAACAGCCACCATAAGCCAGGCAAAACTACTTATACTACGCTTACGTTTGGTCAATGCAGGCAACGCCGCGATAATTTGCCCAGGAATACCGTGCGTGTCTGTATAGACTTGCCGCGTTAGCTCTTCATTAATCGCGTTAAGCGGTAATTGCGGCCAGGATTTAACCGCTAATTGTTGTAAAAACACGCCGCATTGCGGCTCGGATAACGGCGGTATTTCGACAAAATGGCAGTCATTGATTAAATGGTCAGTGCTAGATTTGACATGCACATCATCAGGCGTCATCGCAAACACAATGCGTAACGCAGGATTTGCCCAGGCAAATTGAATAATGGCAGTAAAAAGCCCTGGTACTAAGCTACCGGCATTGTCGATTAATAAAACCAATTTACGGTTAATGCTTTGAATGCGTAATAGTTCTTGACTTAGGCTGGATTGTTTACCTGATTTAAATAC
>CAWUNX010000124.1:0-9374 GCA_963923905.1 uncultured Methylocucumis sp. | reverse complement strand
TTTACGCTTTCAGTTGTTTGCTGAAAAACCGAATTCTTAAACGCGTGGAGTATACCTTGCTCAATCGTTAACTCATAGGGTGACAACACAAGAACTGAGCAAAAAAATCGCTATTCATGAAGCAGGACATGCGGCAGCGATTTACCTGGGTAATAGGCAAAAACAACTCCCGCCTGTATTTTTTCAAATCCATATTGATGAGCCGTGCCATCATAAGCGAGTGTCCAATACCGAACAGAATTGGTTAGCTAGCATTGAAGGAGGCCGCTTAATTCACACACTGCCTTCCTGTATTGATGAGGCTACGCGAGATTTTTCTGAACCCGAGAAACACGCGTATTTACACGCCTTTGAGGCCGATATAATGAATTTTTTAGTAGGACCGCTAGCCGAAGCCAATTATATTGCGTTAAGAGACGATGAAATTATTAACTCATCACTAATCACGCTGCCTGCGTTGCGTAATTATGGCGGTAGCGATGATTTGAAAAACGCCTACGAATATGCTGAATGCTTGTTTGATAATCGTTTCGCGCAAGAACGAAAATTACATGAATTATTTTTACACGCGTTTGAGTTTATTAATAGCGGCGCAGTCTGGCGCGCCATCATGGCGTTAGCGAATCATTTACTCAAATGCCAACAAACCGTCATTGGTTGTGAAGAAATCATGCAAGTGTTAGATACGCATTTTTATCACAAAAAAACCCCATCAAAGCATATTGTTAAACGCTTCATAATTAGAATATTAGTTATTGAGCCTTAGATAATTCAATTTATTACCGTGTTCAGTGCCCATTCGCACTAATCAACTTAAAGCTTGTGTATCAAGTATTCGCAGCAGCCACCGTAGTGCAAACGCCAATTCCGGGTGCTATTGGCTTGTTGGGGGTTGCGAAACGTTGTGGACGTAGAAAAGTGGTTTAATACGCTAGCTAGGTAGGATACGCTTACATTTGAACCGGACACGGCAAATACACAAGATTGGCTATCGAAATCGTATAGATAAATGAGCATGACACAAAGTAATCAAACTAATTTTTTACCGCGCAATGTCCTTGGGTTATTACGCCTTACGGTCTTAACCATAGACTATGCTGTGCTTGGCGGACTACTTTCTGGATGCCACCCGTGCTCAATACCAGGTGTTTGTAACGCAATGGTGATAGAAGTGTTCGCGTATGTGAACGACAAGGGGGATATTTACTTCGATATTCCAGACCGCAAAAACTATAAACGAACTGAGCTTTATAGTTTCGGCGTCAGCAAAGTAAATGACGAGGGCTTCGCTGACCCCGTATGGGGTATGGAGAGGCCTTATTGGACGCCTGAAGGGAAATTAGTTGTTACAGATTATATTCCGTTACCTTTGCGTTATGGTCAAAATATTACTGGAACAAAAGTCTATGGACAGCCGAAAGCACTTAACAATGGTCTTTATCAAATAGACGGGAGCATATTCGTATATGGCAAAGGCCACTTCAGGTTAACAGGGCACTTTAGCTATGAAAATGGCGCGGTAAAAGATTAAATAAATGGAAAGCTTGGCTGTTGAATATTTTTTAATAACCAACCTAATTTGGAGATTGAGCATGAGCGAACGCAGTTTAACCAGTGACGAAATCAGCATGCTGCGTATTAGCTAACTACTCGCTTTTTTAATTCGTTACAAGGATAAACGTTTATCGATATGACATTAGTTTATTTATTTTTAATATTGTCAACAATCATGTATGTAGCTCACGTTTGTTTGTTGTTACATATTGCATGGTTACGAAAAAAAGGGATTTATCCGAAAGCTGGTTTTGAAAGTCTGGAAGACGTTAAAAAATTACTGAAAGCGAATAAACCCACTTTAGCTTTAAGGTGCTATAGAGCAATTAACCCAGAGATGAGCTTGAAAGCAGCAAAAGCTAAGCTTTGGGCTATTCGATCAAAAATCGAAATAGATCAATTTTAAAATAACCAAGAGATAAAATGTCTGATTTTGCAACTCATTTTAACCAAATGAAAAACACTTGCCTTTCTTAATTCACCACGAAGTTAACGAAGGACAATGGAAAACTTCGTGTTCTTCGTGGTGAATTAAAAATGTTAAACAACTTTTGAACGGTTACTTAATTATCTCAAGTGTTTTTTTGACGTTTATTTATTCTTAGGGAATATAACTTATGAGCCAATCGTCTACAGTGCAGTGCTTTACAAATGGCGATCAGTCAGCGCCGACCTGAACCCGGTTTAATCGTACATTCTGCTCGTGGCAGCCAGTACGCCAGCAAGCAATATCGACTCTTGTTGAACCGGTACAACTCAATCTCTGTTTAACCCATTATGGTGGTGCCTATAGGCTAAAAAACAGCGTGATTAAGGCGCCATTTACCCGTATGCGCGCACCCGACAATATTCCTACCGAATTAATGACCGGATATTGCGCTCAGCGCGCCAACACAGGGTTAATTATCGGCGAAGGCCGGGTAGATAGTGGCGTCAATAAAGCCTTTTGCACGTAGACAACCCACCAATCAGTTACCATCTCTGCAAACTGCCGTCGCTTTCTGGAATACATTTTGGCTATCTATGACTAGCGTTAGCATTATTGTCTATTTTGAACATCCTAAGCATTTGAGATACTCTTTAACGCTTATACCAACTGGTTAAATGAGGAATTTATGTCATCATCGTGTCGGCGTATCTTATCATGCTCCCTGTTCAAAGAACTCGGCGTGCTCGTCGGGGTTTACGCCGGATTTCGGATGCTTTTTTTCTTTGCACCGGGGTTAAAAGGCTTGCTGTTTATTCAGCCTACCGGATATCTGGTTGAGTTTTTCTGGGGTACGGGTGTACTTGACAGAGGCGAGTGGATTTATCAGGCCGGTGACCTGCGTATACGTTTTGGCGAATTGTGTAGCGGCACCACGTTTTTCTCGCTGCTATCGGCTTACACGGCAATGAAATGTGTTACCCGGCGTTTGTCCGTAGAGTGGTTGGCAGCATGTTATCCGCTAACTCTACTCACTAATGCCGCGCGGGTGTTATGCTCCATGTATGTCTATGCGTATAGCGCACAACGCTTGTCTGCTGAGTTCAACGAATACCTGCACTTAGCGCTAGGTGTCACCGTCTTTGCGCTAAGCTTTATTGCGTTAACGTTATTTTGGGAACGAAAAACTGCAGGAGACGACCTTGGAAGCGCCACGAACTGAAATCTTACCGCCGTTCTTACGCAGTTCCGGAATCTTTCTTTGGGGCTTTGTCTTACCGCAACTGGTGCTGCTTATCGTCAATCTGCGGGGTTGGTGGCTAATCGCCGATGAACTGAAGTCGCGGGCGCAAACCACTACCTGGCTAGTGTTCGCTTCGGAAATCTTGATTTTGGCGCTCAATCTAGGCTTGTTTGTATTTTTTAAACGGTTTGACCGTACGCCAGGCTGGCGAACCGGGGCGGTACTACTCCCTATCCATGTCCTGTATCTATGGTTCGGCAGTCAAACTCTGGCCAGTATTGTCCCCACCAATGTTGCTCCGTGGATTATCGGTGGCTTTGATTTCTTCACATGGAACCTGACATTTTTTATGCCGGGCGCGTTCCTCTCGCTGTGCCTGATAGCCTGCGTCCCGCTAGGCCTTTCTTCCAAACGGGACACGTTCTATACCCTGGGCGCTCTACTGGTTGCGCCGCTAGCCTGGTATGTCCTGGTATCGGTTTTGCAACCTTTATTGCTGCTCCGTTTCTCCGAATTTTTTACCATTCTCGGCATTCTGCTGCTGATACTTCTTCTGCTCGCCGGCCTGGTGCGCCTGTTCGGCTATACGATTGAGCAGATGCACAAGAAAACGGACGAGTCGTATTATATGGCGGTGATTGCCTTAAGCTTGGTGATGCCGCTGATCGGATTGCATCTGAACCGCCAGATACCCTTCCCGGCGGATTTCCAAGTAGAGGCAGTCTATGTGCTGACTGTACTCAACAGTCTCTTGTTACTGCCCAGACCCGGTAGGCTCTACTCTGGCCTGCGCCTGTTCGGGCGGGCGCTTTCTTATCCGTTTATCTTCTACTTCTTCCTAGTATTTCTGCCTTTCTTGCCTCTCGCACTGTTTGCGATTATCGCGGCTGGAGCGGGTTTTTTGATGCTCACCCCGGTAGCACTGGGCGTGTTTCAAACCGACTTGCTGCTCAAGGATTTCCACTTCGTGCGGGAAGCTTCCAGCAAGACGCGCGCGATGCTTCTGCTGCTGGCCGGGCTGGCGGTGCTGCCAGGGCATTTTGCGCTCGACAGTCTGGCCGAGCGCGCAGGACTGAATCGCGCTGTGGATTATTTCTACGCTACCGACACGCAGACCGAACCGCTTTCACCAGCCCAGGCGGAACGCGCTGCACACGCTGTGCTGGCTCTACGCGCGCGTAAAAAAGGCGTGCAATGGCCGTATCTGTCGGAATTTTATAATGCCATCGTGTTCGGCAATATGGTTCTGCCAGACGACAAGATTGAACGTATGTACCGCTTATTGACCGGTTCGGCCTTGTAGGATATGCAGCGTGACCGGTTCAGGTTTTCGCAACGCGGCGGATGGGCCAGAGGAGGCGCAGTCACTCCGCCCGAGCGGAAGTCAGTCAGCCTGATCTCCGCCAACGTGACCCAAGTTGCACCCGGCAAGGCCAGCGTCAGGCTGCTCGCGCGCAACGACGCGCAAACCACCCATGCCGAGTACCAAACACGCATCGAATTACCGGAAGGCGTTTTCGTCACCGGCCTTAGGCTCAAAATCGGCGACGATTTCGTACCCGGCAAACTTTTCGACCGTAAAACAGCCATGTGGGTCTATCAAAAAATCACTGAGGTTAGGCGCGACCCTGCGCTGTTGGTTTACCATTCCCCGAACGCACTAGAATTGCGTGTTTATCCTTTCCCGGCTCAAGGCGAGCGGGAAGTGGAACTAGATTTCGCTTTTCCTTCGGGAGCTAAAGCCAACATTGATCTCGATGGACGGCATATCGAACTAAACTCAAACGTTGGCACACCGTTTCAGCACGCTGGCGACTATCTAACACTGCTAGGTGACAGTGCGCTACCTACGTTCACGCGCAAGCCTTATCTGCATTTGGTGCTGGATTATTCCTTAGGAAAAGGTAATCTCGCGCAGGAATATTCCGAGCGCATCGCAGCTATTGCCGAGAAACTAGGGATTTCCGACATACGCTTAACCGTGGCGAATTTGCGCGACGCCGACCTAAATAACGGCGAGTTACTAGACGCGACGGACAGCGGGAAAATCCGTAAGCTACTTGCTGACCCTGGCATTCCTCGAGCACACGGCTTCTGGGCTGAGCGGGTGATTCGTAAGAAAATCCTGGCTCATGCCGAGTCTGTGACGCAAGGCAATTTCCAGCGAGTACCGGTGTTTGTTCTGATGTCTGCTAGCTCTCTGGACCGGCAAGAATTCGCTGCTCTACCGTTTCAATCCCTAGCCTTCGTTTCACCTGACGTTGACACCTGGTATTTGGACCAGAGCGGAAAACTTGCCCGTTATTCCTTGACCGGCGAACAAATGGAAGTCTTGTCACCGCAATTGGCTCCGCTGCATGTGTTTAAACGTGGCACACATGTGGCGCTACTCGGTGAGCGGGCGACACTGGCAGTCTTGCCCGGCAACGAGCCGCTAGAACATTTCGACGGGCAAGCTTTCCAGCCTATGCCGGAGCGGGACGTTGCCAATCCCGGCTTGGAATGGGAAAAGCGCGCCGGACTGTGGCGGCAATGGCGCGAGGCCATGTTGGACCCGGCGCAGATGGAGCAGCGACGTGCAGCGTTGCTCGAAGCCGCCCGTGCCCAGGACACGTTGATCCCTAGCGCCGCTTTTATCGTAGTGGAAAGTACCGACCAATCAAAAATTCTCGAACGCAAAGAGGCTGAATCCCTGGCAAATCAGGACGCGCTGGCGTTCGAAGAGAAAAAACCCCCGGAGCCGTCGGCCTGGCTAATGTTTGCGTTGGTGCTTGGGCTGATTTTTTGGTCGCGGCGGCGTAAGCATTCATCTTCCGCCCACCCTCAAGATATGTAAGGCACTTGTTTAGCTTGATAGGCTGTCGGTAACAGAGCCGCGCTTGTCACCTATACTTTACCGCGTTATTTTCTATCTTGGACTATCTCAGCTGGCAACACGAAACTTAACGATAACAAGCATGTACTAGAGAAATCAAGCCGGTTTTGCCAGCAGCAAGATTTAAGCTTTGTGCAAGCAAGGTATAAGGCGATACTTAATGGAACTTGGTTTCGCCTCCGAGGTATTGACAATAATAATGTTCCAAAACAAGGTTTCAAAAACCTAACAGACAAAATACAGCTTAAACACGCCGACGATGAAAAGCAAAGAAGTGCCGATGACCCTAGACGAGTATCTGAATCTGGCTCAACCCTTCGGCTACAAAGTTGAATATTGGGATGGCAAAGCGGTTTACACGCCCAGAGAATGCCACATCAACACACGGCTTACTCTTACACCACAGGCCGTAGCCACGCCCTATTGCCTACAAAAAGTCGATGCCGCCAATAAAACTGAAATAATTGACGCATTTTTTGCCGTATTCAAAGACTCGGTCGAATTTTGTAACTGGGAAGAATCTGATCTGGCCGAATTTGCCGAAACCCGCATCAATGACTATTTTAAAGGCCAGCGCGGTACGCCACATACGGCCTCAGTGCTAGCCTTATCCCCTGACAACGGCGAACTAGCCGGTCTGTTGTTGATTTGTGACGCTAAAAGTGGAATAAATTTAGATTTGCTGTTCGTAAGACCTAAGCATCAACGGCAAAAACTAGCAACGAACATGCTTATCTTTGCCAGCAACCAGCTCCACGCCGCTGGCATTAAAGAACTCACCAGTAGCTACCATATCTGCAACGAAGCCAGCCAACAGTGGCATCAAGCAATGGGCTTTATAGATAGTTATGACGATTACTACCTACGGCTAAAATATGCACACTTACGCAACGAAGTCATACGACGAGAAAAACTAGCCTTAATGGATGGCATGGCGGAACTGGTTGCCGAGCGCGATGATTGGCTTGCTAGGTTAAGCGACCATGATAGTTTTATCGAAAGGAATTAACCTGTAAGGGATTTGGATTGAAAAAATAGAACTCCGGCGATTACCCTAAAATTTCACACTGTTGAAATGCGTGGCAAAGAAGATGCTGTCTTGGATTCTAAACAGAAAAAATACGACTTGTCTCTAAGCTTCTGGTTGGGAATGTAGAAGCGGAAATTCTGATTTCTTTTGGTCTCGAAATATGAACAACGATAAATTTTCAAATCTAGAACAACAAAGTTACGAAGCAGCAAAAGAACTTTGCATCCTCTTGGATCAAGTTGATGCCGAGGCCATGTTGTCCGCTGCGGTCGCGCAATTGCTACTGGGATCACCAGAACAAATGGCAAGTGATAAATATGGGAATCATCCTGCGCTGCTGGAAATCATCGCTTTTTATGCTATCCCAAGATTTGGGGCAAATACTGAAGGGTGCGTTTCCCATTTGGATTTTAACCGGTGTTATATGCTTGCCGAAAAATGCTTAATCGGACGCATGATGGGCAGATTTAATAATCTTACCGATGAACTGACTCGAAATACTTTGATAGACAATCTTAAAATGTCTTCTGAAATTGTGAGGGGCACAGCATTTCCAGAACAAACAGCTCAAAGGATCATTGAAATACAAGGACATTTTGATGTTTTATTTAACAAAATAGTGGGAATAGCTCCTTCAAAGGCTGTAGAAATTATATTTTTGATTGTCAAGCATGTTGAATCTGCCTACAACACAAATTGTGATACTTTTTATGAGTATGCTGATTTGCAGGAGGAGAACTACAAACGTCTCAAGAAAAAGCAGAAACTCGATAATGATGAAAGAGAAACATTAAAAATGTACGGCAATGCTAAAACAGCTAGTGGCATTGCTTTTTTTAGCAAAATGAATGAAATCATGCCCAAAATATTGCCCGTTGCTATTGAATCGCTGGCAACTCAATATCCCGTATCTCAACAAGAAACGGATGCTTTAAAAAGCTTGATAGGCGTCTCCAAAGAAACGTTTAATTCAGATAAGGAAATTCAACGCTTTCCATTGTATATCTTAAATTCAGGCAAAGTGCTGATGGGTACTTTATCGAATTGCCTTGATGTGCTTTGGGATAACTTTGAAAGCATTGCCAAATCAGATAGCAAATTTTATGACCGCTATCAAAAATATAAGTCCAAGTGGCTCGAAAACACAGGCCGAAATTACTTGGAAAGGATTTTCCCAAAAGAATATGTTTATGAAACGCTCGATTACCCCAACCCAGATAAGGACGGAACAACCGAACTTGATCTTGCTGTGACGTGGGGGCCATTTTTGCTTTTAATTGAAGCAAAAGCAAAGCAATTTCGATTTGAATCTATGCGAGGAGATATAGGGCGTTTGGTAACAGATTTAAAACAAAATATCGAAGTTGCTCACGATCAAGCTACTAGGGCAATTAGGTATATCAATGCCAATGATAAAGTCGTTTTCACTGAAAGAAAAACAGGCAGGAAACTTGAAATACACAAAAAATCAGTCCGTAAAATCTACCCAGTATCATTGTCGCTGATGTTTCTGGGAGGAGTTTCAACGAGACTCAAAGAAACGGATGAGCTAGGGCTTTTCAAAAACGGTGTTTTTCCTTTTTCAATCTGCATTGCGGATTTGGATTTAATCACCAAAGTAAATATCACTCCAGACGTTTTCCTACATTATATTGAAAAAAGGCTGGGCATTTTAAGTGCCGAAGAAGAATGGGGAGGTGATGAAATTGATCTTTTCGCAGCCTATTTGGATTGTAGGCTTAATATCAAAAACTTGCCAATTTCTGGTGATGAAAAATTCAATAGCCTCATGTTCAGTGGCTATTCGGATTGCTTTGATCACTTGGCAATGTACGAAAGAGGAGAAATTACTGAAAAGCCAAATATTTCACTCTCTTTACCTGAACCTATTTTAGATATTTTACAACGGCTACGAGAATGGAATGATGATAGTGCCAGATGGATTGCGTTTATTTTGTTGGAGTTAGAAAACAAATTATTGGCAGAATTGGCTTACGTCATTGAAGATATGCAAGACATGGAAATCCCTCCTTTGATTTTTCGACGTTATTCATGCACAAATAAAGATGTCGTTATCAATGTGATTGCTTCAAGTTCTTCAACATTACAAGAATTAATGGATAGGCTATTATTTCGGGCAACTACCGAAAAATACAAAAGAAAACTCAATAAAAGCATTAGCCTAGGCTTTATATACTCCACGCGCTTAGCTTTTCGGTTTATACTTCAGAAAAATCGCCCAACA
>CAWUNX010000123.1:0-9432 GCA_963923905.1 uncultured Methylocucumis sp. | reverse complement strand
ACCCTTCTTAAATTTTAAGACTGGGGGTTTTAAATTTCGGAAATAGCCTAACAATGAGGTAGCATGTCGACCGCAACGAACGGCACTCCAGATTACATAGACCAGTAATAGATAGGGTTTAGCAAAAGCGTGTAAGTCGTTATGGTTGAAATGGTTAAAAAATAATTGTTGGCAGGTTAGTAACGCTAATAGCAAACACACTGAAAATTCGATTAACCAACGATAATCGATTAAATGTTTAGGTTTTTGATACCAAATTAAAATAAGTGGGCAGGTGAGTAATAGACTTAACGTATCGTTTTGCCACCAACTAACAAATGAGGTCATGCTGGTAATCAAGCCTATGTCTAACAACCATACCCCAGCCATACCTATTGCAGCACTAATGAACGCAGAAAAAACAGTGCTTAAACCTAAGCTAACAAAATGCTGCGGGTTGTCTAAACACACGTGTGGGCAATAATGCTGAAACAATTTAAAACCAGCAAAATTAGCCAGCGTGTAGCCTAGCGCATACGTCAGGGCTAAAGGAACAGAATGATTAGCCCAAAGTCCGCTCGCTAATAGTGCAAAAAAGAAACTGGGTAAAAATTTCTTACCTCCGATAATATGGACTGCTAAAGCGATGCCATTGATTAGACTAATCATATTAATGTGGCTAGGGTTAGGAACCCCTATTAACGAATAATAGCTAATCAGTGTGTAAACAAACATCAAGCCAATGAGTTTGCATAAAAACGACCAGCGGAAATTTGAGAGAGCATTCATGGCACATCACCGGAGGCAGGTCTTGCGAATTCGCAGTTTCAGGCATTGTAAAGACAAAATTTAGGCTTTGCACGGAATGGTATTGAGTTCAGGGGACTGGTTCACAGATAGAACGGCGAGTTTGTGAGCTTGACTACGGATTTTGTTAAAGTTTTTCTTTGGCGATAGCAAAATCGTTGTGCAAACAAATCTGCTCCCCGCCTTACATTGGTAGCTATAATTTGTAAGCGTGTTATCGTCATCGTATATTAACTATTGAAACCCTTTCGCCGAAGGCTTGTAATCCCTTAGCGATGTGCCGTAACATAACTGTAAACAATCTGCGCTATAAGTTGTGCTGGCATGTCTTTTGATTAATCTAATTTGGAACATTTATTATGAAGGTAACCATTTTTGGTTCTGGTTATGTGGGTTTAGTAACAGGCGTTTGTTTAGCAGAAGTGGGCAACGATGTGGTTTGTATCGATGTCGATGAGAATAAAATTAATAACTTGAAAAATGGTATTGTGCCTATTTTTGAACCCGGTTTAGACGCGTTGGTGAAAGAAAACCAACATGCAGGACGGTTAAAATTTACTACGAATGTGGTTGAGGCCGTCAAACATGGCATTTTTCAATTTATTGCGGTCGGAACACCGCCTGATGAAGATGGCGCGGCGGATTTGCAATATGTGTTAGCGGTTGCTAAGTCCATCGCTGAGAATATGGAAAGTTATAAGATTATTGTTGATAAATCGACGGTGCCGGTCGGTACGGCGGATAAAGTTAAAGAAGTTGTCATACAGACGTTGCAGCAACGTGGCTCAGATGTGGATTTTGATGTGGTATCTAATCCTGAGTTTTTGAAAGAAGGCGCGGCGATTAATGATTTTATGAAACCCGACCGGATTATTGTCGGTACGGATAATCCTAGAACAGCGGAATTATTAAAAGCGTTGTACGCACCGTTTAACCGTAATCACGAGCGTATCATTACTATGGATGTGCGCTCAGCCGAGCTGACGAAATATGCGGCGAATGCGATGCTTGCGACGCGTATTAGCTTTATGAATGAATTGGCGAATATGGCGGATTTATTAGGTGCGGATATTGAGCATGTCAGAAACGGCATTGGCTCAGATACGCGGATTGGCTATTCGTTTATCTATCCGGGCTGTGGTTATGGTGGCTCGTGTTTTCCTAAGGATGTGAAAGCCTTAGAGCGCACGGCTCAGCTAATGGGCTATCATTCTGAGTTATTATCGGCAGTCGAAAATGTTAATAGCCGACAAAAACAAGTGTTGTTTCAAAAAATTATCAAGCATTACCAGGGCGATATTAAGGGTAAGGTATTTGCGTTATGGGGTTTAGCGTTTAAACCTAAAACAGATGATATGCGAGAAGCGCCTAGCCGTGTGTTGCTAGAAGCACTGATTGATGCAGGTGCGGTTGTACAAGCGTTTGACCCTGAAGCGATGAAAGAAGCTAAGCGTATTTATGGTGATAAGCCAGGCTTAAAACTGGTTGACAGTGCGGATGAGGCGTTAATAGGCGCGAATGCGCTAGTCGTAGTGACTGAATGGAAAAATTTTTGGAGTCCTGATTTTGACCATATTAAAGCGACTTTGGCCGATGCAGTTATTTTTGACGGTAGGAATTTATATCATCCACCGCTGTTGAAAAAAATCGGTTTGACTTATTACGGTATTGGCCGAGGTCAGTCAGTTTAGTTATGCCTTTTGTGCCTGATTGGGTTGTTGATGTCGATGGCGAGGTGGGGGTTAGTTATTTAACAACTCCTGTTGCTCATTTAAAGTTACAGCATAAAAACAATGTCATCGTAGATGTGGATTGGTGCTTTCAGTCCCCATCGGATGACAGCCCTTCGGTGTTGCAAATGCAATTGAATGCGTATTGGCACAGACCCGATGTCAATATTGCTATTAAATTGCTACGTCAAGGCACGGCGTATCAACAAACCGTTTGGCAGGTCTTAACAACTATTCCACCAGGACAGACCTTAACCTATTCTGAGCTGGCTAAGCGGCTCAATTCTTCGCCCCGCGCGGTGGGTAATGCGTTACGCGCTAATCCTTATCCCTTCTTTATTCCTTGTCATCGCATTATTGCTAAAAACGGTTTAGGCGGTTATTGTGGCGAGCTGGCTGGCGATTTTGTCGATATTAAACAACGCTTACTTGCGTTGGAAGCGCAGTTGCATGACAGCTATTGATGACAAATGCTGAACTGATTGATTTATTTTTAGATGCGGTCTGGTTGGAACAAGGGCTTAGCGAAAATACTTTATCGGCGTATCGCAGTGATTTACGCATTTTTTCTGATTGGTTAAGTGGCGAGTCTTTATTAACAGTTGATTATGCCAAAATTACTGGTTTTTTAGCGCATTTGTTCGATACCAAAATAAGTAACCGCACGGCCGCGCGATTTTTATCCAGTATTCGACGGTTTTATGCCTATTGCGTGCTGGAAAATCGCATAGAAGCTGACCCTAGTGCATTAATCGTCGCGCCAAGAATAGGCAAATATTTACCGAACTCGTTGTCAGAAAACGATGTCGATGCGTTATTAGCCGCACCTGAAGTGGCATTAGATTTAGGCATTCGTGATAAAGCCATGTTAGAGCTGCTTTATGCCACCGGGCTTAGGGTATCAGAGCTGATTAGTTTGAAATTTGAGCAAGTCAGTTTAAGGCAAGGGGTATTAAGAGTGACCGGTAAAGGTAATAAAGACCGCTTAGTTCCTATTGGCGAAGAGGCGATTACTTGGCTGGAACGTTATTTAGTCGCCGCTAGGTCAAATATATTGGCTAATCGCCAATCGGATTTTTTATTTATCACTAACCGCGCAGATGCGATGACTAGGCAGGCGTTTTGGTACATTATCAAACGTTATGCGCTGAAAGCAGGGATTAATAAAGCATTGTCGCCGCACACGTTAAGACATGCATTCGCCACGCATTTATTAAATCACGGTGCTGATTTACGCGTCGTGCAAATGCTACTAGGCCATGCTGATTTATCAAGCACGCAAATTTACACCCATATTGCTAACGCCCGTTTACAAGAACTGCATAAAGAATTTCATCCTAGGGGATAAACAATGACGCAAAAAATTCATCCTACCGCCTATATTTCTGAGCAAGCTGAACTTGCCGATGACGTGAGCATCGGCGCATTTGCGGTGATTGAAGCCTATACTAAAATAGGTGCTGGTTGTGTGATAGGCCCCCATGCTGTCGTGCATTCCTATACTCATCTGGGAGTGGGTAACGTATTACATGCTCACGCGGTGTTAGGTGGGTTACCACAAGACCTTAATTTTGCACAAGATACCGTGACCTGGTTACACGTCGGTGAACACAATGTGTTTCGCGAAGGCTTTACGGCACATAGAGCGACGAAGCCTGAGCAAAGTACCCGCATCGGTAATCAGTGTTATTTCATGAGCAATAGTCATGTCGCGCATGATTGTGAGGTCGGTAATAAAACGATTTTTGCCAATAATGTCGCAATTGGTGGTCATGTGCATATTGGTGACCATGTGTTTATGGGCGGCGGTTCTGTAGTGCATCAATTTTGCCGGGTAGGCTCGTTTGCGATGGTGCGAGGCTTAGCTGGTTTATCGATGGACGCCATGCCTTTTATGATTATTGGCGGAGCGCCTGGTCGGCATTATAAATTGAACACGGTGGGCTTACGCCGCAATGGCATTACTGGCGAGCGCTATAGTGTGCTTGCTTCAGCCGTTAGATTATTAAAAAGTCGTCAGAGTTTAGAGGCATTGCCTGAAACAGAAGAACTAACCTTATTAAAAGAATGGCTGGCGGTTAAATCTAAACGTGGCGTACATGGTTTTGTTGAGTCATCCGCTAAGAGAGAACAAGAATGATGTTACAGAAAGCGATTGCTTATGGGTTTACCTTGTGTGCGTTAGCACTGGCTGTTGTTTCGTTTAATGTTTATGCAGAAGCGACTAAGCTTAGAATAGGCGTACAAGCATCGGGTACGGCTGAATGGGAATTGGCTGAGATAGCCAGTATGCCGCATCCTGAATTTGAGCTTGATAAACAAGTACTCGCCAGTCCTGAGGCCGGCAAAATAGCGTTACAATCGGGCGGCGTCGATATAATTATTTCCGATTGGTTATGGGTTAATCGGCAACGCGCGTCGGGTATGGAGCTAACGTTTTATCCTTATTCCGACATGACGGGTGCTTTATTAGTCAAAGCGGGTAGCGAAATTCATAGCTTAACCGACTTATCAGGTAAAAAACTCGGTATTGCTGGTGGTGAGTTAGATAAAAACTGGTTGTTGTTACAGGCACTGGCGCAGAAACAAGGTATTGAGTTAGCAGAAAAGGTGGAAAAAATCTATGCCGCGCCGCCACTGTTAAACGAACAAATCAAACAAGGCCGCATTGATGCGATTTTAACGTATTGGAATTTTGCCGCGAAATTAGAAGCGCAAGGTTATCAAGCGCTAATGACGGGTAAAGAGATTCAACAAGGCTTGGGCATTAGCGAACCTGTGCCTAGTTTAGGCTATGTGTTTAAGCAAAGCTGGGCTAAACAACATACGGCGGCGTTACAAAGTTTTTTTGCTGCTACGCATAAGGCTAAAGACCAGTTATGCACCGATGATAAGGCGTGGCAAAAAGTCTTACCGTTAACGCAAACCGAGGATGTTGCAACACAACAAAAACTACGCCAGCGTTATTGCGAGGGTAGGGTAGAGCAATGGGGGGATGCTGAGCAGCAAGCCGCCCAGCAGATTTATCATGTTTTATATGAAACCAGCCACGGTCAGTTAACCGGTTCGTCGCAACAGATACAAGCCGATACTTTCTGGACTCAACCGTAAAGCAACTCGTTTGAAGCAGTGGCATAACTTATTACCCGTATTATCGATACTGGTATTACTCGGAATTTGGCAGGTAAGCGCCGACAACTTAAACAGCCCGGCGTTGCCTACACCTAATGCCGTAGCAACGGTATTTTGGACGGCTGTGCAATCAGGCCAGCTACCGTATCATTTAGGCATGACTTTAGTAAGACTGCTGGTCAGTTTTACTATCGCGATGCTACTCGGCTGTAGTATCGGCATTGTGCTAGGCCGTTATCAACGCATTAATGCCTTTTTTGACCAATGGCTGATTGTGTTTTTAAACATTCCAGCCTTAGTGACGATTATCTTATGTTATGTCTGGTTTGGTTTAGTCGAGTCTGCTGCGATATTAGCAGTGGTGATTAATAAACTGCCCAACGTCATTGTCATTCTACGCGAAGGCGCGCGCTCGCTGGATCAAGACTTATTAGAAATGGCGAGATGTTTTAATTTCAGCAAGCGCAAAACGCTGGTGTATGTTATCTGGCCCCAGTTACATCCTTTCGTGATGACAGCGGTACGCTCAGGTCTTGCCTTAACGTGGAAAATTATCTTAGTGGTTGAATTATTAGGACGTAGCAACGGTATAGGCTATCAGCTACATGTGTTTTTCCAATTATTCGACGTTGCCAGCATAATGGCGTACACCTTAGCGTTTGTGGTCATGATACAGTTGATAGAACTCGTGTTCTTAAAACCCTTGGATAGAAAATCATTAACCTGGCGTCGATGAACGATATTCATATTTCGATTAAGCGTAAAAGTTATCATGATTTACCTGATGTAAGCGCGACCATTGCCGATTTAGACTTAACGCTTAGTGCCGGTGAATTTGTCTGTTTAGTGGGGCCTTCCGGTTGTGGTAAAACTACATTGTTAAACATTATCGCCGGTATCGATAAGGACTATGTGGGGGCAATAACCATGACGCAACACACTGCGCTTAAGATTGGTTATGTGTTTCAAAATCCTCGTTTACTGCCTTGGTGTACCGTGCGCAAAAATATTGAATTAGTGTTAACAGACCCTGTGAATGGGCAAGACATTGATGATTTATTAGCCGATATGCAATTAACCCAAGTGCAAGATGAATATCCCGAGCGGTTATCGCTAGGCATGGCGAGGCGAGTTGCGATAATACGCGCGTTTGCGATTAACCCCGCGTTATTGCTGATGGATGAGCCTTTTGTGTCCTTAGATGCAGCGACCGCGCGACAGGTCAGAACGTTATTGCTTAAGTTATGGCAACATAGACCGCATACTGTTTTATTAGTCACACATGATTTGCGTGACGCGATTGCATTGGCTGATAAGCTCATTTTTTTATCCGCAAATCCTATGCAAGTGATTATGCAAATTCCAGTCCCGATTGCTAGAGCTGATAGAGAAGATGAAGCCTTAATTGAAGCCTTTCGGCAACAATTAAAAAGCGAATGTTCAGCATTGATGACTTATTTGTGAATAAAATATGACAGTAAAAACGGTTGCCAATTATTATAAAATCATCGATACTTCGATGGATTCGGCTGCGCCGAATGTCACTATAACTTGGGAGAACAATTTAATGATGAGTCACACCCTTCAGTCAGCGCTTGCGCTGAGCTTAATCGCGTTAAGTCCTCTTGTTTTGGCTACGGGCAGCGACAAATACCCGGCGTCAGATTTTCAACCGACGGTTATTTATGCCGATAAAGACCTCGTAGCGCAATCAGCTCCAGCATCAGAGTTTGACCCTAAATATCCAGCCGCAAATTTTGAAGCCAAAGTTGTCTATATCGATAAAGAATTAGCCGCACAATCACAAGCTCCAGCCGAAGAAGAAGTAAAAGACGATCCAAAATATCCAGCCGCTTACTTCAAGCCAAAAGTTATTTATCCTTAAAATAAGACATGTAGCCCTGATAGCTCAGTAGGATAGAGCGGTCCCCTCCTAAGGGACAGGTCGGCGGTTCGACTCCGCCTTAGGGCGCCAAATATAAGTGCAAAAAAATACCAAGCCATTCTAAAACCCGCAAGCTGTAAGGCTTAGCGGGTTTTTTGTTGCCTAATAGAGCGCTAAGTAGGTGTTCAAAAGTCTTTTAACAAGCAATCGTTATTTTTAAAGGCTTACAGGCGTATAAATGTTAAAGAATTTATGAGCTGCGACTTATTAAGTGCTAATTAATGCGTTGACATACCCCGTGACTTAGTAATAGTGCGCAGTTAATTGCTAGGTAAGTACGCTTTATGTGCGTCCCTTATGTTGTTATTGGGCAGATTTGCTTATTATCGCCGTTTTGTTATTAGTTAGATTTAAGTTACAGTACTGCGCACCGCTGATAGACAAGGAATGAATTGTGCTCCAGATAACAATACCTTCGCCTTTTGTGATAGGACGTCCGTTACGAGCTGATGAAGCCTTATTTGGCCGTGACCAGGTTATCGCAGACCTACAAAATTATTTAAATCAATATAGCTCTGTCAACTTGATTGGCGAGCGCCGCATAGGTAAAAGCTCGTTGCTCAATCATTTACTGGGCAATCCTTTGTATCAACTGCCACCTGCACAACCGTCTTTGCTGTTAGTGCGCATTGACTTACAAGCCAATGTGACACGCGCTGAGCAGTTTTATGGTCATGCGCTACGCGCATTTTTGACCAAACAACCGCAGCTGGCTATTGGCGACCAACTTCAGCGTTTAACTCAACAGCCGGAAACCGATTTTAACGAGTTCGACGCTAGTCTTAGGTGTTGGCAAGGCCAATACCGACCTGTGCTAGTCATTGATGAATTCGAGCGTTTGCTGGAACCGCAATTTAGGATTGGCTTTCCATTTCCAACTTTTTTTGAAGGGTTACGCGCATTGATTACGGCTAATGTACTGGCGTTTGTTATCGCTTCCCGCCTGAGTTTACGCGAGCACTTTGAATGCCATCCTTCAGCTTTAACGTCTAGTTTTCCCAATTATTTTACTCCGATTCGTTTAGGTGAATTGAACGAGCACGCCGCAGATACGCTGCTGTTACAACAATCCTTGTTAAATCTGGCTCAAGTACAACAGGCCAAACGCTGGGCTAGCAGACATCCTTGCCGTCTACAATGTGCAGGTCAAGCCTGGTATGAAGCCAACCGCGACCACCAAGACAGCGCTTGGGCTAAACAGCACTATCAGGATTTACAGCAACAAGCGTGTACGGCTAATCAGGCGCACTTGCCATTATCCGTGCATCTAAGACGTGTTGGCAGAAAGCTAGGGCGTATTATGCTCGCTATCGTACATTTCCCTCCGCATCTATTTGTCTGCTTAAATACCGCAGGGGGTGTGATCAGTATGATTGGTCAAATTTTTGTAGGTTTTGTGGTGTTTGCGTTATTGGCCGGTATTTTGATAGGTAAAATACAGCCAAAAGAATTACTCGATTTCTTAAAAGCAGCAATCGCCCCATGAAGGTGTTAGTTTTTTTTCTCAGCGGTCTATGGTTGCCGTTCTATATTTATCTTAAGCCTGAGCGCTTTAAGCAAGAAATCGCCGCTTTAGCGCCAGGTTTACCAGCCAGCTACTCTCTTTGGCAGGTGCGCTCGCATTTTACTGAACCAAACTTTCACTTAAGCCTTTTAAAGTTAATGGTTAAATGCGCTATTGCTTACCTATGGATACCCATTGAGCTAAGTGCTGTTTATTTGCTACAAGAGCATTCAGTCATGCAATTATTAAGCGATGAGGCTTTTTTAGCTATGCTTATGGAGCGTTTTTTGATTGGAGTGGCGTTCGGCGTGGTGTTGGGCGTGGTGCTGTCTCTT
>CAWUNX010000122.1:0-9447 GCA_963923905.1 uncultured Methylocucumis sp. | reverse complement strand
GATCCTCTCTGGTCTCGTGGGCTCGGAGATGTGTATAAGAGACAGCAATACGAATGCAAGTTGCTGGTTTTGTGTGTCAAAAATGAAAAAATAAGCCCAACCAAACGCAGCCAAAATCAGCAGCGAAATCACTAACGCCCCAAATATAAAATGCCGGTAGCTACCGGTCAATGTCTGCCAGGGGTCTTTCTGTGTAATCATTACAACACCAAAATATAGCCGCTGCCACGGACGGTTTTCAAAATTTCCGGTTTGTCGGGATTAGCCTCTATCTTGCGGCGTAAGCGCATTACCCGTAAGTCTATCGAGCGATCGAACACGTCCCAATCCCGGTGATGAGCCAACGCCATGATTTGGTCACGGTTTAATACTTTATTCGGGTGTTCGATGAATACTTTCAGCAAATCGAATTCCATTGCTGTTAGCGGGATTTCCTCGCTATCGGCACTAAACAGCCGGTGTTCCTTAGTGTCCAGTTCGCACAGCCCCAGTTTGATTCGGTGTAATTGCGCTGTAGACACGTTAGGCGCTTTAGCAGGATGCTTTTCGCTCATTCTACGCAATAAGCTTTTGATGCGCGCCGATAACTCTCGTAAATCGAACGGTTTAGCGACGTAATCGTCGGCGCCTAATTCCAAGCCAATCACTCTATCCACCACTTCCGCAGCGGTGGTCAACATGATTACGCCCGTTTCCGGATGTTGTTCGCGAATCCAGCGCGCTAGCGTCAAGCCGTCTTCACCTGGCATACGAATATCCAACACGGCTACGTCGGGCGATTCCGATTCAAATACTTTACGTGCGGCGGCTGCGCTATCAGCTGTTTTAACCTGGTATTGGGTGCCGAAATATTCCGAAGCAATTTCTCTTATGTCGCGCTCATCGTCGACGAAAAGCAATTTTTGTATGACTGTCATAATTACATTCTCAAAAACAGTTACAGAAGCAATAACTAAAGTATGACAGCAACCAGAGTTATAGTCAGCCATTGAAACGATTGAAACAAAACACTACGAGTTGGTAGCGTTTAACTTAAGTTATTCAGAAAGTGTTTGCCAATCAAGTAGGCGCAAGCATCTAAAATCCTGGTAAAACACTCAACAATTTAATAGTTACAGATATTTTTCTTCTTTTTTTAAGCGTGAACAAATGAAACATTGAGTGAAGTCGTTTTGATACAAACATCTGCCAAACTAATCCCAACTGCAAGAGGTGACAGTCAAACAAGCATTCATTATTCATTTCATCAAACTTTAACAGAGAAACATCATGGCAAACATTGTAGGCAGCAATTATGAAAACGACCATTTAAACGGTAGCGATTCTGATGACGTTATTTGGGGCTACGCTGGCAACGATACTTTGAAAGGTAATGGCGGGCGCGACCAAATTCTAGGCGACACCGGCAACGATTGGTTATACGGCGGCACAGGTTTAGATACCATCTATGGTGGCGATGGTAACGATTATTTATCGGGTGATGACGACTACGACTTTCTTTATGGCGAGGCTGGAGACGACACTATCTATGGTGGTAACAGTATCGATAAGGTAATAGGTGGCGACGGCAACGATGTTATTGATGGCGGTGCAGATAGCGACTCTGTCGAGGGCGGTGCAGGCGCCGACAAATTGATCGGTGGCGACGGTGATGATTGGATGACCGGCGGAGAAGACAACGATTACGTCTACGGTGGCAATGGCAATGATAATATCAACGGCGCCGATGACGACAATCATATTTATGGCGAAGCTGGTGACGATACACTCTCTTTAAACGGGGATGGCGAAAATTGGTTTTATGGTGGTGTTGGCAACGATTTATATGACATTGTCAGCAATGGAGAGAATGAGTTTGTCGATTATTATTTTCCGCATCTATACGAAAACGCCGGCGAAGGCATTGATAAAATCCGGATGGGGACCGACTGGTTTGACAGTATCACTACCTTCACACTGCCTGAAAATATCGAGAACTTGGAGTTGTATGACAATTCCAGAAACTGGTTAAACCAAACTACTACGGAAACTTGTATCATTTTTGGTAATAATTCGGACAACACGCTGATAGGGGCGGCCGATGTGGATAAATTACATGGTGGTTATGGCAACGACAAGCTTTACGGCACGGGCAACGACGAATTATATGGTGATGCGGGTAATGATTACTTATCCTCTAAAGGTGGCGACTATATGGTTGGAGGCAGCGGCGACGACACTTACGAATTTGGTAACCAGACTTATTGGGGCGGCATCAATGTCAAGGAAGACGCTAATGGTGGTGTCGACACTGTTCGTACTTCGACACCGTGGGTAGATTTATTCACCAGCACCAATATTGAGAACCTGATTTATACCGGCACTGCTGCCGCCACGCTGAACGGCAATAATTTCGACAACATCTTTCAAGGCAACGTGGGCGCCGATAAAATCTTAGGCTCTGACGGCAATGACAAACTTTGGGGTATGGACGGCAATGACCAGTTGGGTGGTGGCAATGGTATCGACTGGTTGTACGGCGGTAACCAAAACGACACGTTAAAAGGCGATGTTGGCGATGACTGGTTATTCGGACAAAACAACGACGATATGCTGTATGGCGGCGTCGGCAACGACAAATTGTTCGGCAGCGACGGCGTCGACATTCTCTATGGCGAAGACGGTAACGACGAATTCAGTGGCGGTAACGATACTGATTACTTATTCGGCGGCAATAATGATGATTATATGAGCGGCGGTAACAGCTACGATCAATTAAGCGGCGATGCGGGTAACGACACTTTAAGAGGCGACGCGGGTAATGACCGTTTGTTTAGTGGCTAGGGTGCAGATAAATTATATGGCGGTGCTGATGCCGACCAGTTTGTTTACAACACGCCTCTCGATAGCTGTTCATTACAGGGTAAAGATCAAATTTTTGATTTCCAACAAGGCGTAGACAAAATCGTCTTAACGGTCATCGACGCTAACAACTATGCGAGCGGTAACCAAGACTTTACCTTCAGAGACACGTTAGGCTTTACGCCAGGCTTTCATCCTGGTGAAGTTATCGTTTCGTACTCTGGTGGCAATACCTTGGTCAGTGCCGATACTACTGGCGACGGCAAAGCTGAGCTTGAAATCGTGTTAACCGGTGTTATCGATTTGAATTCTGGCGATTTCTATCTTTAATGGTAATGTTGCCTATATACGGCTACCGGGCAGTTCAATGAAAACAGTGTCATCTTGGCATAATCGATTGCCAAGATGAACCACCACTGATTACAGTGTGGCTGGTAAACTGAGCGCAGCTTTTATCTGATTAAGCCCCAGCACGCTTAAAAACGTGTTGGGGCTTAAGTGTTAATCATCAACGTCCTGCAGCGCTGGCTTCAGGGACTTCTAATAAACGCCCTGAGCGTACATCATAAATATAGCCATAGACGGGTATTTCAGTCGGTACTAAGGGATGGGATTTTATTCTAGCAACATCTTCTAATACGCTTTGGGCTTGGTTTTTTATCGTTAGCCAATTGATATAACGCCCTTCATGTGAACCTGGGCCTTCACAGCAATCGTGCCAGCCGTCAGCATCGACGCTGGCCGTTTTCAAGCTACTGCTGAGCAACTCACTCATAATGTCATTAGTAAACGTTTCCATGCCGCAATCGGTATGATGAATGACAAACCATTCACGCGTGCCTAGTAATTTATAAGAAATGACTAACGACCTTATCGCATCATCACTGGCTCTACCGCCGGCATTACGGATAACATGGGCGTCGCCTTCAGCTAAACCGGCGAATTTAGCCGGGTCTAGTCTTGCATCCATGCAGGTTAAAATAGCAAAGCGCCGACCGGGTGGCATGGGCAAATCACCTTTGTCAAATTCAGCGGCGTAGTCTCGGTTGGCCATTAAAACTTCATTTAATACGGAATTCATGCGTAATCCTCGTAAATGTTATTATTGATTTTATGGCTACATACTTTAGTAGGGCAGGGTATTCAGGGTGCATAACGCCAGGGATGGCGTGTAGTAGGGCAACGCAGGAGCAGTTTTCTGTCATCCTGAATACCCTGTCCCGCTTTACGTTAGTAGCCATTTTTATAAAGCTCGGCAAAGGCTAGAGTGCCTCTGACGGCGTTAGGTACTTTACCATATCTCTATTCTGCTAAGCTATTTCTATGAGTTTTTGCAACAGTATGTCTTCATTTGAGAATCAATTGTATAGCGCAGAGGCGATTAAGACCTTGGAGCGTTATGTTATCGAGGTGTTACAGATTTCCAGTTGCGAGTTAATGAACCGTGCAGGAACTGAAGCATGGCAGGTATTAACTAGGCATTGGCCCACATGTAAGCGTTTAGCCGTATTTTGTGGCGGCGGCAATAATGCTGGAGATGGTTATGTGCTTGCTTGGCTCGCTAAATCGGCGGGGTTAGACGTGGTGGTGTATGCGTTGGTCACACCGGAGCGCCTTAGCGGGGATGCGCTTACTATGTATATGCGCTACTGTCAGGCGGGTGGGGTTATTGAAGCTTATTCGTCGTCAAGCTATGTTCAGGCTGATATTATTGTCGATGCATTATTCGGCACGGGTTTAAATAAACCGGTGACCGGGCTTTATGCCGAGGCTATTCAGCAAATCAATACACTTGCCGTGCCTGTATTAGCCATTGATATTCCGTCAGGTTTACATGCAGATACGGGAATGGTTTTAGGGTGTGCTGTAAAAGCTGCGGTTACCGTGACGTTTATCGGTATTAAACAGGGCTTAGTAACGGGTGATGCAGGCGATTATTGCGGGCAGTTGTATTGTGCTGCGTTGTCGATACCGGATGAGGCTTTTGGGCACATTAAAAGCACGGCTTACCAAATGATGCAGCCTAGGTCTTGGCCTAAACGTTTGCGTAACAGTCATAAAGGTCATTATGGTCATGTACTCGTTGTTGGCGGTGAGGTGGGTTATACCGGTGCTGCTAAATTAGCAGGCACAGCGGCGTTAAGAGTCGGGGCCGGATTAGTCAGTATCGCGACAAAAACAGCCCATGCAGCGATGCTGAATATAGGCCAGCCAGAGTTAATGTGTCACGGTGTTGATAATGGATTAGCCTTACAAAAGCTGCTTGAAAACAAAGACGTGCTGGTGTTCGGGCCAGGTTTAGGCCGAAATGCTTGGGCCAAAGAGCTGTTCAGTGCGGCTATGTCTGCCAATATGCCTATGGTGGTCGATGCTGATGGTTTAAACCTGCTAGCGGAGTTACCGTTAAATAACTCGCAATGGGTATTAACGCCGCATCCGGGTGAAGCGGCGCGTTTATTGGGTTGTACTACTAAAGTAATTCAGCAAAATCGTTATCAAGCGGTTTCAGCATTACAAGCGACTTATGGCGGTGTTGTGCTGTTGAAAGGTTTTGGTACGCTCATCGCCTCGGAGGATGATATTGCGGTAGTGAATTCAGGTAATCCCGGCATGGCGTCAGGCGGTATGGGTGATGTGCTAGCCGGTGTTATCGGCGGATTGTTAGCTCAAGGTTTACCTGCTTGGGAAGCTGCGCAACAAGGTGCGTTGATACATGGTTTGGCAGCCGATAGGACCGTGGCGGAGTACGGTGAGCGAGGTTTATTAGCTAGTGATTTATTTAACTATTTAAGACGATTAGTCAATTAGCCTTGTGGAGAGTCATGACGGAGTTTTTAGCAGATACAGAAGCAACCGAGGCAATAGGAGCACGTTTGCTCAAGCAGTTACCAGAAAAATGCGTGATTTTCTTACACGGTGATTTAGGGGCGGGTAAGACAACATTAGTGCGAGGGTTTTTACGTGCGTTAGGTTATACCGGGGCGGTGAAAAGTCCGACATACACGTTAGTTGAGCAATACGATGTGAGCGGTAAGCAGGTGTGTCATTTTGATTTATATCGCTTAAACAGCCCGGAAGAAATGGACTATTTAGGTTTTGCCGATTATTTAGAGCAGGCCGATGTGTGTTGGATAGAGTGGCCGGAAAAAGCCTATGGTTATTTGTCTTTACCGACCATAGAAATTTTTCTTGATTATCAAGCAACTGGTCGAATGATAAAAATACTGGGCTTAGCCAATAAAGAAATTTAATGTAGCTCTGGAAAAACAATAACATATTGCTATAATTTAAACTTATTTATAACTTATCCCGCCAACTGCTATGAACGTCTTTCAGCAAACTTTGTGTGTTATAGGATTGCAGCTATTATCGGTAGCGGTTTTTGCACAGTCTGTGCATGTAAAAGACTTAATTTATTCGTCATCATCGTCTAAGTCTCGGTTAAGGTTTAATGTATCAGCGTCTCCTAAGCATAGAGTGTTTGTGTTAGATAAGCCTTCTCGCTTAGTGATTGATATTGCTAATGCAGTGTTAGACGCCAGCCCAAAACAGCCTGTCGCTTCGCATCCGTTATTTGCCAAAATTAGAGCAGCAGCTAAAAATGACAACGATTTGCGTATTGTCGTGGACTTAAAAATGCCGGTACGTGCCGAGCATTTTTCGTTAGCATCGAGCAATAAAAATAGCCGTTATTTAACTATAGACTTAAACAATAAAGTACCGTTATCCCAGTTAACACCCGAGGTGGCGGGAGTACAGGCCTCTGTAAGCGAGCCTATTGCCGCTGAAGCTGAGCAGCCTGTTACGCTAACAGCGGTTAAAACATCGCTTAGTCCTACAAAGCGTTTTGTCGTGGCTATCGATGCCGGTCATGGCGGTGATGACCCAGGCGCGCACGGCGTGCAAGGCACTGAAGAGAAAGTGATTACGTTGGCGATTGCGAAAAAATTAGCTGCGTTAATTAGTGCGCAACCGGGCATGAAAGCCGTGTTAATTCGTAAAAAAGATGTTTATATCGATTTAAGAAAACGTATGGAGCTCGCTAGACAAGCGAAAGCCGAATTATTTATTTCAATTCATGCCGATGCGTTTAAAGATACTTCAGTTCGTGGGGCGTCAGTTTATACGCTATCGACGCGTGGTGCGTCTAGCGAGGCCGCGAAGTGGCTGGCTGAAAGTGAAAATGCTGTTGAAGTAGGTGGAGTGAGCTTAAATGATAAAGAAGATGTGTTAGCGTCTGTATTATTAGACTTGTCTCAAACGGCAACACAGCAAGCAAGTGACCATTTAGCGGCTTGCGTATTGAATAAGTTTCAATCGATTAGTCCAATGCATAAAGATTCTGTGCAAAAAGCGGGTTTTATGGTGTTAAGGTCCCCCGATATTCCATCCATTTTGGTGGAAACCGCATTTATTTCCAATCCACTTGAAGAGCAGAATTTGTTGAGTTCTAGCTACCAAACGAAAACCGCTAAAGCTATTTTTTTAGGCATTGTTGACTATGTCAATAACAATGTTCCCGTTGAAAGTCGCGTAGCGGCGTTGTCTGAACACTGATAGGCGTTAGTCTTATATGTCGTTGAAATATCGTTTGTATGCGTTTTTAATTCATTTATCAATCTCGTTTATCGTTGCTTTATGCGCCAGCTTGCTGGTGTTTTTAGTTTGGTATCCAGCACCTTTGCAAGAAGCCGTTGGGGTAACAAAAATCTTTCTAATGTTACTGAGTGTCGATATTGTCATTGGGCCTGTGATTACATTTATTATTTATAGTCCAGGTAAACCTTCACTAAAGTTTGATTTATCAGTGATTGCATTACTTCAAGTTGCGGCGCTGTTATATGGTATGCATACCGTTTATTCAGGGCGACCTGCGTTTGTTGTGTATGCGGTTGATTTATTTGAGGTGACGCGAGCGTTGGACGTTGATGCCAAAAGCATGGAAAAAGCGATTGCTGAGCATAATCCTAATGCTGAGTTAGGATGGTCGCCGCGTTGGGTAGGTGCTTTACCCTCTAAAAATCGTGAGCGTAGACAGGAAATCATGTTCTCTTCGGTACAAGGCGGGGCTGATTGGCCACAATTACCTGAGTTGTATGTGCCGCTTAGCGACGTCAAAGAGCAAATACTGAGCAAGGCTAGACCATTAGCCGATTTATTAATTTTGCACAGTCACAATTCTCAAGTAGACAGCTTGCTAAAACGTTTCCCTAATAATGACGTAAAGTGGTTACCGTTACGCGGCAAAGTTAAAAACATGACGGTATTAGTCGATGCGAATAGCGCCGAAGTACGCGAAATTGTTGATGTCGATCCTTGGAATTAAACCGGTTCGGTGATTATTTTCACAGTGATGTCACCATTCATTTCGATAACACCGTAACCATTTCTGCCTTGCTGTTTGACGTGGTACATAGCGTTATCGGCATTTTTATGGAGTTTTTCGAGTTCCATATCCCAGTTTTCCAGTGCAGCAATACCAATACTCACGCCTATTTGCACACAAATACCGTTTTCTAGTGCTATCGGTTTAGCAATTTCTTTAATTAAACAGGTGGCGATGTCTTTAGCTTTATCGAGTGAGCAGCAATTGAGTAACACAATAAGAAATTCATCACCACCTAAGCGGCACAGAATATCGCTATTGCGTACACATGATCTAAACCGACGAGCGGTTTCTATTAACACTTGGTCGCCTGCATCATGACCAAAGGTGTCATTGACATATTTAAATCTGTCTAAGTCCAGCAAAAAAATGATGGGTTCACGTTCTTTCTCATCATGCTTATTGATAAGCCGCATTAGTCTTCGTTCTGCTGCATCTCGGCGTAATAAACCGGTCAGTGAGTCATGGTCACGTTGGTGACGAATCTGCGTTTCTTCGGCAATACGCTCAGTAATATCGTAGACCACGCCTTCGTAGCTGGCTTTTAAGTCATGGGTTTTTTGTTCGGAGAGTAGACAATGCACCCAGCCTGAGGTTTGGCCGCGATTCTTTAGCTGTAAGTCGTTGCTAACGGTTTGTTTTAGCTGAGAAGATAGCCGCATAAGGTCTCTTAATAGCTCAGGCTGAGCAAAGGCGAGTTCTGCAAAGTCTCTGCCGGTTAATTCTTCTGGGCTCAGTTCGGGTAACGCGATGATTTTATTTAGCGTTGGGTTGGCGGTTACTAACAGTCCTGCTTCATCGAGTAAGAAAATACCGGCGCTAGTGGCTTCAAATAACGTGCGTAATTGCCGTTCAAACTGCTCAATTTCTTCGCGTAGTTGATGCTCGGCAATAAACTTCTCATGCAAAGTAATAAGTAAATGATTGATGTCATTAACCAGCCGACCTAATTCATCGTCTTTATTTTTTGGCAAAGGGTCTAAGCATTGCTGCTCGCCAGCTGTAATTTCATGTAGTCTATTGGAGACTTTCATGAGTGGTTGTGATAGCGATGACTTGACGATGAGTAAAACAATAAAAGCCGTAATGACAATCAGTGCTGTGGAGTTGACAGCGCTTAATAATGCGCTATGGCGCGCCTCTTGTAAGTT
Source organism: uncultured Methylocucumis sp. (assembly GCA_963923905.1). Lineage (GTDB taxonomy): Bacteria > Pseudomonadota > Gammaproteobacteria > Methylococcales > Methylomonadaceae > Methylovulum. The sequence continues at coordinate 69 of CAWUNX010000122.1, read as the reverse complement.
AAATTGAGCTTCGGGCACTATCGACAATTGACCGATATACTCGGCATCGCCAAAAGGTGAGTATAGCCT
>CAWUNX010000121.1:0-9527 GCA_963923905.1 uncultured Methylocucumis sp. | reverse complement strand
CTAAACCTAATGCCGTTAAATCGTCTAAAGTCACAGGTTCTGCGGCACAACGCCCAGCGCGTAAGTTTTGCCAAAATTCGTATTTATCATCAGCACCTGGCAAACGACAACTTATGCCGATAATCGCTAGGCTATGTTGATAATACTCAGGCGTGTTCGATAATACTTGTTCAGCTTGCGGCGTGGATTCAGGATGCAAAACTTGCCCTGCCCGATTTTGCAAGGCTTGGGTTAAGCGTTGTACGGTCGCATATTTGAATAAATCCGTAGTGGTCACGGTAATAGCGAGTTCAACGCTTAAGCGCTGCGCTAATAACGCCGCATTAATCGAGTTGCCGCCCGCTTCAAAAAACTTATTATGCACTGTTAAGCTAGGCACGGCTAACACCTGTTGCCATAACGCTAATACGCGCGTCTCTAAGTCAGAAGACGTAGCCGAAGTCTGCGGTGTGACAACTAATAGCTCACGCTGTGCTAAGGTTTTCTTATCCACTTTACCATTAGGCGTTAACGGTAGACTGACAAGCGCAATACAAAAATCAGGGATTAAATACTCAGGCAAACGTGTGCTCAACCAAGTTTTAAGGTCTGGCTGCGTTCCTAGCGCACCTGAATTCAGCACGACATAAGCCATTAAACGCTGACTACCCGCGTATTCCGCTGCGACCACGGCACAGGTTTTAACGTGCTGATGCTGGCTTAACACGGCTTCAATTTCGCCCGGCTCCACTCTAAAGCCACGAATTTTAAGTTGTTGATCGATACGGCCTAAATGCTCTAAGCAGCCGTCTAAACGCCAACGCGCTAAATCACCGGTACGATACAACCTGCCTTCGGGTACTAGCGGATGTTGAATAAATTTTTCTGCGCTTAAATCCGGCTGTTGCCAATAACCTTGCGCCAACCCAGCGCCAGCAATGCATAACTCGCCTGCACAACCCAGCAACGCCAACTTTTGGTTCGGGGTTAACACATAGACTTGGGTATTAGCGATGGGCTTGCCTATATTAATTGGCTTATGGTCAATCTTTGCCAAGCATGACCAAATTGTCGTTTCAGTTGGCCCGTATAAATTCCATGCTGTCGTGTTCGTCGCTAAAAACTGTTGACGTAGCCATTCGGGTAACGCTTCACCACCGCATAACGCAATTAAACCTTCGCTATTACGCCAACCACTATGAAATAACATCGTCCAAGTTGCAGGCGTCGCTTGCATCAGCGTTGGCTTGCGCGCTGCAATTTCTGCTGTTAATAACGCCGCATCGCGTAATGTGTCGGCTGGGCAAATAATGCACTCAGCCCCACTAATCAACGGTAAAAACAATTCCAAACCGGCAATATCAAAACAATAGGTCGTAACCGCCAGTAATTTATCGTGAGCCTGAATACTCGGCTGTTGCTGCATAGCGGTTAAAAAATTCGTTAACGCTGAATGTGGGATACTGACGCCTTTAGGCTTACCCGTGCTGCCTGAGGTATAAATCACATACGCTAAACGCTGAACCGCTTGGTCTACACACTGCCAAGGCTGTTTGTCGCTCACTGCCGCAATCGTTGACCATTCGCTATCTAACGCAATGCAGTCTAATGACACTAAACCTTGGCCTAACTGGGTTAATTTGCTTAGCAACGCCTGTTCTGTTAACACATAACTCGCACCGCTATCTTTTAACATCATTAGCAAACGTTCGTTAGGATAATCCGGGTCTAAAGGTAAATACGCCGCTCCAGACTGCATGACACCTAATAAAGCCAACGCCATTAACGGCGAGCGCGTGACGCAAACGGCAATTATTGGTTGCTTTTGACTACGCGCTTGTAAAAATGCGGCTAATTGCGTGGTTTGCGTGGCTAATTCGGCATAGCTACAGCGAGTTTGCGCAAAACTCAATGCAATGGACTCTGGGGTGTACTGAGCTTGTTGCAAAAATAATTCATAAACGCACTGTGCCGGATAAGCACTCGCCGTATTATTCCACGCAAGGAGTTGTTGCCGCTCTTCAGCGCTTTCTAAATCACAGGATGACAACATCACATCAGGATTCGCCAAGGTCTGCTCGATTAGCGCTTGATAACGCGCTAGCATTAACGCAATGGTTTCCGAGGTATAAAGAGTCGGGTTATATTTCAGATTCAACACAAAACAATCGGAGTGTTCTCTGACTTCCAACACTAATTCATACTCGCCTGTTTGCACGAGTTCAGACACAAACGTAATCGCGTGCGGATTAAAGGCTTGTTGAAATTGCTTAAATTGATGCTCAGAAAAAGCATTTTGGAACTCGAACCCCACTTGAAACAGCGGTGCGCTTAACGCCAATTGCTCCGGCGCAATCTCGCGCACTAAGACGGGAAACGGAATGCCAGCATGATCTAACGCATCAGCCAAGGTTAGCGCTACGGTTGGTAAATACGCACTAAAACCTTGCTCCGGCACTAACTGGCTACGAATCGGCAACATCGTAATAAAATAGCCGACTACGCCCTCATAACGGCTAGAGCGTCTACCGGTTTCTGGCATACCAATGATAAGGTCTTGCTGACCAGTGTAGGCAGATAATAACCATTGATACCAAGCCAAAAACACCGTAGAAAGCGTTACTTGCTGTTGTTTAGCAAATCCGCGTATAGCTAAGCTTAGCGACTCAGATAAAGTCTGACTGAGATAGTCACCGACAAACTCCTCCGCTTGAGCGCGCGGAAAATCGCTAAGCAGCGCTAAGCTGGGTAACGGTGCGGCTAATTGCTGCCGCCAATAGGCTTTATGCTGCTCAGCCTTAGCCGAGCGTAAGAATTCGGTTTCATCATGCACATACTCAGAAAATGCTTGCGTTTGCGCAGCAATAAGCGGTGTAACACCTTGTTTTAACGCTTGATAAGCGTTAAACAAATAAGACGCCACCGGCAAAAACGATTCGCCATCGAAAACAATATGATGGCAAACAAGCAATAAATAATGCGACTGCTCATCCTGCTGGCACAGACACGCACGTATCAACGGCTGAGTTAACGCAAACGGCTGTTTAAGCTGCTGATTTAAGTATAAAAAAAGTTGATCTGCGCTTAATTCGCGTTTATCGACTACGGCTAACGCTGGCACTAACTCAGGATGCGGGCATAAACCTAAGCGCCCCTCGCGAGTCTCAACAACGCTCGCTAAAATAGGATATTGCTTAAGCAAGCATTGATAAGCCTGCGCTAATGCGGGTACATCAATAGTCCCCGCCAGCTTAAAGCATAACGGAATATGATAAGCCGCAAGTTCTGGGCGACTTTGTTGCAACGCCCATAACCCTAACTGGCTTTGCGATAACGGTATCAAAAGGCTAGCGGGTTCTGGCATTCTATTGACACCCGATTTAACATGTCTCTTGGTTTGTTCGGCTAACCAGGCCGATAACGCATTGACGGTGTTATGCGCTAACAAATCACGCGACCTTACCTCAAGGCCTAAACATTCATTGAGTTGTTGTATCAGCTTTAACCCTGACATCGAATCTATGCCGTAAGCAAAAAAATGCTTATCTAAATCTAACTCTGCGGCTGGAATCGCTAATACCGATAACAAATACTCTGTTAAAAATTGGCGAATACCGGCTTTATCATTGGCCGTTAAGCTAAGCGCGTTAACCTGCTCAGCGCTTTGTGAGTGCCAATACGGTTGTGTATCAAACACATAAACCGGTAACGAAATACGACGGGCTGATGTTAAACGCGGCCAGTTCGCCCAATTGACACGACCACCCTTTACCCAATGTTCAGCCAAGGCCGCTAAGCTTAGCGTACTATCCGCCTCTGTTGTTAACTCACGACGAACTTCGCCTTGTACACACACGATAATCTCAGGCAAAGGTTCATCACCACTAAACGCGCGTAATGCCGTGCTTAATTCCGCCAGCGAATGCACAACCCACGCGACACGATACTTCATCGCATCTCTACCGATTTGCAAGGTATAAGCAATATCGGCTAATTTAGGCGGATTCATAACTTCAGTTAAAAACTCCGCAAAAGCTTGTACTAGCCTTAACAAACTGCGTTGACTCGCGGCTGACAACACGACTAGCTCAGGTGTGACACGCGCTAGCGGTTGATTTAAACGATGTGGATTAGCCAATAGCGGTTCTGCGTGTTGCTGTATAGGTGCATACTCCTCGATTAACACATGCGCATTACTGCCGCCCATCGCATACGCATGTAGGCCCGCTAAGCGCGGCTGGTCTTGGTTAAGCCAAGCCTCCGTTTGCGTAGCCAAGCGACACGGCATGTCGGTTAATTCCAACTCAGGATTAGCCTCAGTAAAATCGACAATTTTATGAATCTTATTCGTTGCCAAACTTCGCACGATTTTAAATAACGCGCCTAAAGCCGATGCCGATTCCATGTGCCCTAACAGCGGTTTTAACGTACTCACTCGACATTGACCAGGCGTTAACACCGTGTTTTGCTTATGAGCAAGACGGGTTAACGCGTGATTAAACGCCTGCCATTCGGCTAAATCGGCTAACGGATTACCCATGCCTTGCGCTTCGATATAGCTAATACGGCGCACATCAACCCCTGCGTGTTCATAACAGTTAGCGATTAGCTCAACATGACTCGCCACATTAGGCGCAGCCATAGACGCCCCGCCCTGACCATTAAAATTCACCCAAGTGTTTTTAATCACGGCATAAATCGGGTCACCCTCGGCCAACGCTTTTGTCAATGGTTTTAGCAATACCGTCGCAACGCCTTCAGAACGTAAATGCCCGTCAGCATCACGACCAAACGATGCAACGCTAGATTTTCGGCTAAGCTGTCTATGTTGCGACAATAAAAGATACGGCTCAGGCGATAAAATCACATTCGCCGCACCGACTAAAGCCATTGTTAATTCGCCTGACCGTAACGCTTGCACCGCTCTATGCAACGCAATTGCCGCACCTGGGCATTGGGCATCGATAATCTCGCTAGTGCCGCGGAAATCAAAAAAATACGATAAGCGATTCGCTAATAAACACGCTTGCGCATAGCCTTGGCGAGAATAATCGTTATCTTGCGCGGCAATAAACACACCCGTAGCCGATTCGCGTAACCGGCTAGGTGCTAAGCCTGCATCGCCTAAGGTTAAATACGCCGACATCAATAATAAACGCAGCTTAGGGTCTAACTCCGCCGCCTCGGCCGGTGTGATATGAAAAAACAATGGATCAAAGCTAGCAATATCAGGAATAAACCCGCCCCACCGGCAGCGGTTCTTGCCCGCTTCATCCTCTGAGCTATAACTTTGCCGCCAATCAAAACGACTCAGCGGAATTTGCTCCAGCACTTGTTCGTCCTTGTCCAGCAACGCCCAAAACGCCTTAACCGACATCGCATTAGGAAAATAACCCGACAAGCCAATAATCGCGATAGGCTCTTTATCTCCCCCTTCAGGCATCGGCTTGTCTATACTCTGCTGCGCTCGTGCCTGTAATATCGCCAATTTAATGCGTTGCAATTGCTCGTCTATCGTCATAATCGCCTCGGTGCTGCGTTTTATCGGGAACGGTGTTTAGCTTAGTATTATAGCGAAGTTAACTAAGAACGTGTTTTAAGCGTTAATAACTTATAAGATAAGCCGACTTGGCGCGTGAAAAGTCGGCATTTAGGTTAGGCGATATTTTTTAGGCAGTTTGCTTAATTCGCTACGGCAAAGGTATATACTTTCATCATCTATCTTTTTGTACAGGTGTTATCATGGCTACGGCAAAGCTTTTTCAAAACGGTCGCTCGCAGGCGGTACGGCTTCCTAAAGAATTCAGATTGCAAGGCAAGGAAGTTAAAATTTCCAAGCAAGGCAATAAAATCATTTTAGAACCGCTGGACTATTCGTGGGAACACTGGTTTTCCACCCTATCGGAATTCTCCGACGATTTCATGGCTGATGTGGGCCACTAACTATGAGACGCATAATGAATGTATTAATTAAATTTCTTTATTTTTGGATTTCATGCTTTCTTCCAGCGTCTTTTAGCCATGCGGATGAAAATCCTCAGTACATCCTGCAATCCATTGATTGGAAAGCTGCTAATGAAGATTTAAAGGAGGATAATAATTATAAAAATCTACTATTGAAACAATTCCGTGCGGAAATACCATCTGGTATAGAAAAGATCAATTTACCCGTATTGGTACCTAGATTAGGTCCAGTGCGATCAGCACCTAACGCAATTGGCGAAAAAAGCACATATACATCATTGTATGCATTACGCAGAGGCGCGACTTTAAGTATACATGGTTCTAGCATAGCTCTTTCTTTAAATGCCAATGATCCACTTAATTCTGTAGTAAAAAATCAAGTAACGGATGATGAAATGCAATTTGATCAGTCTGAATTAATTTGCCGCCAAGAATAGAAAGAACAAGCTCTTGATCCTGGCCTTGCCAGTAAACACGCAGTTTTAAATCCAATTGAGCGCGTCCCTCGCCTTTATCTAAGTCTTCCAAACCGTATAGTTTGGGTTCGGATTGTCCTAGCAAGCCAAGAAGGCAGTACATCGTGTCTAATATGAGCGTTTTTCCCAAGCCATTTTTTGATGTTAACAAGAAAAAAGTGCAAGGTCGGTTTTCCTTATCGGTAAAATCAATTTGGTAAGGCTCATCTTGAAAAGGACCGATATGATTTAGCGTTAAATATAATGGGCCAAATTCGTAGATTAATAATTCGTTTGCCATTTCCATCTCCTAATAAATAACACACAGACTTAATCTTAATTAGCCCGGATATTGTTACTTAGCTAGCTTACTTAATGACAGCTAATCTGTAAGATACTCTTTAAAAGGAAGATCAGCGATTAGCGCTTGACCGGGGCTTGCTAACCAATGCCAAAGCTGATTTTGGGTAAGCTTACCTTCGCAAATTCTTAGCAGCGCTTCTCCTAAGTCATGACTTTCCACAACACTTAACCTGCCACACGCAGCAATTACCATCGGTACACTTGGATCAACACCGGGATGACAAAGAGTTACGCAGAAAGTATCTCTATAACCATGAATTTCTGAAGCAGTAAGAACCTCCGTTGCTTTGTTATAATCAACAAGGTTATCACCTTGTTTAGACTTGAGTTCAAAAATTAGTGCTGGTGAATCTTTTAGAAGAACTAAATAATCCGGTGCACCGGTTTTGTTGTTATCATCTAGCCTTTCGAATTGAATTTCTAAAACAGTCAAAATTTTTTCAAAAACCTGTTCAAACTCAGTGCCTTTGTTTTTGTAATAAGCACTAACAAGATCAATGTTTGCACAACTTCTAGCTCTTTTTAAATGCTTTTCAGCCGCACGTTTTCGCTGATTCAATTTCCAGTCTCGACAAGCATCCCGAAGCCAATTTGCTTTAGCTTGCGGAGCTGGCTTGACTTTAGCGAAGACCTTTATTCGCGCTTCACTGGCTTCTGGCGAACTCAACATAGCCAGCTCTGAAGTTGAATAACCAAGTCTGCGTAGTGCAATAATTTCATGGCGAGATAACCTAAAAGCAGCGTTAGGAATATTTAAGCTCGTCATCCATAGTGCGTCATCGGGTAATCCTTCTGCTACTCGAATACCAAGTCTCTGGATAACTCGCGGCAATTTCCTGAGCAGTGCAATTTTATTATCGGCATTGCAAAGTACTTTGGGTCTACAAGAATTATGTACCGATTGATCTGTGGTGGCGGCGGTGATAATCGCTGAAAACCCTTGTAAAGCCCAGACGAGATTTCGGAACATTTCCCCAAGCATTCCAGCACTCAAGTTGGAAAGGCTTTTCTCTAATTTTGCAATTTCAGCTCCATCGACCCAGTCCATGCTTAATTTTGCGGCGTTTATTGGAACAATGTCTGCGTACCAAACAGGTTCAGGTAAGTCATCACGGTAGACATTCGCATCAAATAGGTGTCCTTTATCTAATGGCCAAGGCAAAAAACGAGTTGCTGGTTTCCCATTAATAGGTCTAAATTCTGGAGAAGAAAAACAAGCACAGAAGAGTAGATAGGCGAAACGATACATCCCCCCAGGATTGTCAGATTTAGGTAAATATTCAACAAGCCGTTCAACTTTATCTACAACGTAGTTTAGAAGAAAAATACCAGTTTCAGGCAGCAACCCGCTATAGCCAATAGCTTTACCCACCGGAGTAACGGATAAAGCTCCCGTACTGGTCTCAATGAGCAGTCCTTCATCAAGCAATTCGTCAATAGCAATCGTTAACTGTGTAGGCCATCGTGAGAAACTTGTACTATTTCTGTCTTGTTCTCGTAAGGCACTTAATGTCGTACATATCAGATTTTCCAAGCTATCCCTTGAGTTGCACAAGTAGGAAGCCACCAACTGTAAAACAAGCTGATTAAATCGCTGAGGTGTAATTCGCGACTCAAGTTTTGGCATTGCTCCCAAATCGAGGTACTGTTTTGCTTTATAGATTTCAGTTGGAGTTTTCGCTAAAAATATAACTTGTCCTTGTTCGTGTTCAAAGCCCATTCTCCCTACGCGACCTGACATGTTATGAAACTCAGAGGTTTCAATAGGAAAATTAGCCTTTCTATCACCATCCCATCGTTCCCAACTCGCAAAAATAGCTGCGCCTAATGGGAAATTTACTCCTGCGGCTAAAGTGGAAGTTGCAAATACAACATCTATTTTGTCATTCAATAAATGTTGTTCTACTACATGGCGTTCTTCGTCCACCAAGTCTGCGCTATGAATTGCAATTCGGTGAGCTATCGTTCTAGTTAAAAAGGTATTCGCAGATGTTTCAGGTAGTTGGTCAAAAATATCTGTCTGTGTTGGCTCACCTCTCGATAACCGCAGAAGAAGCTGTTCAGCGAGATTATACATATCCTGTTTTTTCATACAGAATACGATAATTGGCACTGGTTTGATTCTTTGATTAAGCAGAGAAGCCAATATAGAAATTGGGTCAAGATTCACGCCAATTGGGCGCTGCAAATTTTCTTGAATGTTTTCCGGTTCCTTTGATGAAACCATCGCAATTCCATTTTGACTCCAACATTCATATCGTAAGTGTTTTTCTCTGGAATATTCGTTCACTAAGGTTACACCCAGCCAGTTTGCAAGGTCGTTTGCATCTCTTGATTCTAAAACAGCCGAGAGTCCAACAAATTGTTTCCAACCAGCATTACGGATCATCGTCAAAAGAATCTCGACGTTTTGCCCTCTGGATTTATCCCCAATTAACTGAATCTCGTCACATACCACAACAGTCTTTCGCATATCAGTAGGGATGCCTGATGCGGATAGCAACGCCAAGTATTTCTCATAAGTTGCCACCAACAGAGGCACACTAAGTGGGTCAGTAGGTGCATCGCCTTCCGCATTTACGACATAATCGCCAGTGGCAATAACAAGAGCAGAACTATTGCCGTCCAAAAACTTATCGAGCAACAACGACTTGAAATCATCAAATTTCTGTTTGGCTAAAGCTCTGTGAGTTACCAAATAAACCGTATTACACCAATACAGTTCGGCGCAACTATTGCTGAACAAAAAAGGGGTATACTGTAGAA
>CAWUNX010000120.1:0-9560 GCA_963923905.1 uncultured Methylocucumis sp. | reverse complement strand
GGGTGAGCTGGACAACGCCATCCGGCACCTCTTCCTGATCGCTGTTGTAGACACCATCGACATGAAAACTGGTGCTGTCCAGATGACCGACAGTGCAGGATAGCCCTAAACGCTTGACCGACTGCGCCGCCAGTTGACCGTATAGCTGTTCCGAGCCATAGGCGTAGATCGCGTCCAGCGCCCTACCCAACGCGTCATCATTGAGTTGTTCGGCGCTTATGCCTTCACCCAACAACCGCCCGACCGGTTTATCCTTGAAAAAATGCGGCATCAGGTATAAAGCCCGGTTAACAAAGCCCAGACCATTCAAAATCATTGCCTTGACACACACGCCCACGGAGACATTACGTTGCTCATGGTCTTGTTTGATCACCTTATCAATTAATTCAGGCAGCCCCAATTCATCAACCATACCCGCTATCAGGCCTAAATGATCCAAGTTGTAACTGCTGTAAGTCGAATCTACGTTCATTGTTTATCACCGAAGCTACAGAGTTGTTTGGCGCAGTTTAAATCATTTTTAACTAGATATGGGGTGCGGAATGTCGGGTAGGGGTATGTCAACACCCTAAAAAACATCTTATAGCCTTTTATTTGGCAACAAAAAACCCGCTAAGCCTTAGGGCTTGCGGGTTTTAGAGTGCTGTAGTGTTCTTTTTGATATTCTGTTTGGTGGGGCGTGAGGGATTCGAACCCGCGACCTATGGATTAAGAGTCCACTGCTCTACCAACTGAGCTAACACCCCTTCGAGAAGGCGGGCATTTTAGTCGATTTTAATGGGTTTGTACATGACCCAAACCAACGCATTATTCGTAAACGTTGGACAATGTTTCTAGTAATAGCCGGGCTTTGTTTTGAATAATTCGGCTGTTTTCAGGGCCTAAGCGTAGCATTTGCTTATGCACAGGATTAAGGGCTTCTAACTGTGCATCTGCGAATTTATAGCGTGGGCCGGAGAGAATTACGGCAGGAGGTTGTTCTAAGATAGGCGCAGCCAGAATTTCAGCGACGGCTTTTGCAATACTATCTTCAAAATTGCTTTCTTCTGGGTAGCCGAATTCATTTAACGCTTGTGTGACTAATGGCCTGAACTTTTTATAGGTTTGTAGAAACTGCTCGGCATCAATGGCGTTAATGGCTTGAGTTAGCGCGTCATAACGGTGATAAGACGATTCGGCAATGACTAGCGCTTCGTTATTCTGTGCGACGGTAAAAGCGCTGCTAGGCTTTAAAAAGCGTAGATGTTTAGCGCTACGCTGGCCTTGCGATAAGTCATTGATAATCGCTACGGTGGTTTTTATTAACTCTGGCTGGTTTAACCAGGGCGCTAAACCAGGTGATAAGGCTATAACCGCTTCTTTGATAGTGCTATCACTACTGTTTAGTTCGGGTAGCAGCACAGGCGTATCGACCGTACCCAAGGTTTGAATAGCACTGTCATCGTCGCTATTGCTTTTTGGTACCACTGTCGGTGTTGTCGTATCCTCAGGGGTAGTCTGGCTTGACAGTGTTAATAGCTTAATGGGCAACGCAGCGTGGTGTTGGACAAACGTGAATATCTCGCGGGCATAATAACCCGCCGCCGCAGAAAGCAACATTAAAGCCAGTGTCGTGATTAAACTAACTTTAACGCCTTGATAAGCGGTTTTATCGCTACGGCCTGAATAGCGACCGCCGCGTCTAGGTTTTACTGGATCATATCGTCCCATAATTATCGATTAGTTAGCAGCTTTTAGGTTCGATTCGCAATAACAATAGCCCGTTTAGGCGCTGGCAAGCCTTCTAGGGTTACGCTTAAATCGTTTGGATTTAAAAAGTCGGGTAAGGATTGGCTAGGCATCCATTCGGTGCTGCGTTGCTCATCTAAGCTTGTCACGGTTACATCAACAAGCCGGCAATTACTAAAGCCACAGCGTTTAAGCCAGAGCATCAACGCTGCGCAACTGGGAATAAACCAAACATTACGCATATTGGCATAGCGCCCTTCTGGCAGTAAAACGGCTTGTTCATTGCCATCAATCACTAATGTTTCTAGCACTAATTCGCCCCCAGGTCTTAAATGCTCTTTAAGCATTAGTAAATGCTCAATAGGTGAGCGGCGATGGTATAACACTCCCATTGAAAACACTGTATCAAAGGCTTGGGTTGCAACTGGTAATTCTTCTAGCGTAAACGGTAGTAAATGCACAGACGCCGCGCCATAGAGTTTTTTTATCGCGGTAAATTGCACGACATTTAACATAAACGGCTCAACGCCTAATACACATCTTGCACCAGCCCCTAACATGCGCCAGCAATGATAACCATTACCACAGCCGACATCGAGTACTCGCCGATTTTTTAGCGAGGCAATATAGGGGCTTACACGGGCCCATTTCCAGTCCGAGCGCCATTCTGTATCAATAGTAATGCCATATAATTGATACGGTCCTTTGCGCCAAGGCTTTAATGCGGTTAATGCGGTTAGTAGGCGTTGGTAAGCGATAGAGTCAAGCTCGCTTGCCTGACCAATCGTTACGGCATCTTGGTTTAATCGGCGGTACTCGGTTGGCTGTTCAGGAATGGTATTGACATGGGCTAACCAGGTTGGTAAATGACCGTGTTTTTGTGCTGACCACGCTTTAGGCCATGCTTCAGGTAACCAATTCGCCCAATCAGTTAATTCAGCGGCGATTAGGCTGTCATATAATTGCGGGTATTCAATCACTCGTTTTTTAACACGCCTAGGTTAAACATTAAGAGTGGTTGCTAGGTTTTGCGGCGAATGCTTCAGCATTGCGCTTGGCTAAACCATCGATAACCGCATTTAAAGAACCTTTAGTTTGTACTTCACTGCTAAATGTTGAGCGATAATTCGTCACTAAGCTTACGCCTTCAATCAAAATATCGTAAGCTTTCCATTCACCATCGGTAAGTGCCATACGATAATCGACTGCGATGGGTTGTATGCCTGGTTGTAAAACTTGCGTTTTAACAATGACTTTAGCGGCATCGGCTTCCATTTCTAGTGGTAAGAACCGCACCGTCCATTCTTTAAATTCAACAAATGCGCGTGAGTAGGTTCTGACTAATAAGGTTTGAAATTCTTTTTTGAAACGCTCGCGCTCGTCTAAGGTCGCGCTTTTCCATAGCTTGCCTAATACCAACGCTGAAATCCGGTCAAAATCGGTATGCGGATAAATGACTTGTTGGACGAATTCGGTAATCTTGGCAAAATCTTGGGTAAAGGATTTATCTTGTAAGCGCGTTTGTAGTTGGTCAGATGCATGTTGAATCGCTAATTGCGGCGGCTGTAAGCTTTCTGCGCTAACCGAGCTTAACGGCGTGATGAGTCCTAATATCGCCGTCAGCATGAATAATATAAAGTACTTTCTATTCATAAATTCCTCTAAAATGAAACGATTTTATAGTTAAACCACGCCTAATCAGAAACCCATCGTTTTGTGTACCCGTCATTCTGGCCGAGAAGACGACCTGGATACAACTACAGTTCTCAAATTGGGCGAGGTATAAGTTTTGTCAATGTCGGCGTAGTATGCGCTGGCCTTCAACGCAACCATGAGCCGTAACCTAATGACTTATCATAACATCAAACACCTCTCAATCCCCACTCGTATGCGCAGAATGCGCTATCACGACTTCACTAGACGCTTAATGCGCGAAAACGTTTTAACTGTCGATGATTTAATTTATCCAATGTTCGTCACTGAGGGGGAAAATCTGCAACAACCCATTCCGTCTATGCCAGGCATTTCGCGTTTTAGTTTGGATTTATTGCTAAAAGAAGCTCATGAAATCAACGAATTAGGCATCCCTGCCGTTGCATTATTTCCTGTCATTGCTGCCGATAAAAAAACCGCTAATGCCGAAGAAGCCTATAATCCAAATGGCTTAGTCCCTCGCACGGTTAAAGCCTTAAAACAAGCCGTACCCGACTTAGGGATTATCACGGATGTTGCGTTAGACCCTTACACATCACATGGTCAAGATGGCTTAATCAATGACGCAGGTTATGTGTTAAATGATGCAACTGTCGAAGTCTTAGTCAAACAAGCATTATGCCATGCTGAGTCTGGTGCAGACATTGTTGCACCGTCAGATATGATGGATGGACGCATTGGTGCTATTCGGGATGCCTTTGAGCAACAAGGTTTTATTAACACGTTAATCTTGGCGTATTCGGCCAAATATGCATCGGCATTCTATGGTCCATTCCGTGATGCCGTTGGCTCGTCAGGTAATTTAGGTAAAGCCGATAAAAAAAGTTATCAAATGGACCCTGGTAATAGCGATGAGGCTTTGCGCGAAGTGGAGCTGGATTTACAAGAAGGCGCGGATATGGTGATGGTAAAGCCAGGTATGCCGTATTTAGATATTATTCAACGCGTTAAACAAGATTTTGGCGTTCCAACGTTCGCTTATCAAGTAAGCGGTGAGTATGCCATGATTAAAGCCGCCGCCCAAAACGGCTGGTTAGATGAAAAAGCTGTCGTGTTAGAGTCGTTACTAGCGTTTAAGCGAGCGGGTAGCGATGCGGTATTAACCTATTTTGCTAAAACTGTTGCACAATGGTTTAGAGAAGACAGGTTGAAAAAATAAAAAATTAACCACTTTAATGTTATGAGGGGGAGTTAAGCATGTCAGATATAAATATAACAACAAACCAAGCGTTTGCGCGACTTGAAGAAGCCGCGCTAGCCTTATTACTGATACTGGCGTTAATCGGGGTCAGCATTACGCATTTTTCGCCACAAAATAGCTTTCATTACTGGTTAGCGTTAGCGGTATTTTTTCCATTATGCGCGATATTTATCGGTTGGCGACAAGGCGTATTAAGCGGTCAAACCGACTTTAAAAAAACCGCGCTATTACAAAGCACGCATTGGTTTATGTTATTAGTGACGTTAGGTGCGGTATTTGTGTTAGTCAAAACAGGGCATTTATTACCCGAACAAGCCTGTGTGAATGTCTTATTACTGATGGCATTGGCAACAATGCTTGAAGGGCTGCGGTTGGGTTGGCGTTTTAGCTTAATTGGTTTTTACTTAGCTATTTTGGCTATCATCATTCCTTATAGTCCTAATTTTTTATGGATTAGCATCTTAAATACGATTATTTTAATTGTTGTCGTATTTATTGTTGAAGTCTTGAAAAATAAGCAGCGAGTCCATTTATGAGTCAGTTAGACCGCTACGCAGTACTAGGCCAACCTATTAAGCATAGTAAATCCCCACGCATCCATCGCTTATTTGCCGAGCAAACCGGACAACACTTAAGCTATAGCGCAGAAGAAGTCGCGCCTGAACAGTTCCGCGCTGTTGTGGCGGATTTTTTTGCTAGCGGCGGTAAAGGTTTGAATTGCACTGTGCCACTTAAGGAGTTGGCCTGGGCTTATGCCGAATACACCAGCGAGCGCGCCCGGTTAAGCAAAGCGGTAAACACCTTAAGTGTACATACTGATGGCAAGATTTTTGGCGATAACACCGATGGTGTAGGGCTGATTACTGATTTAAAACATAATCATCACCTTCAGTTATCAGGGCTTAGTGTTTTGATATTAGGTGCAGGCGGTGCTACGCGGGGCATTATTGCACCTATTCTGGCTGAACAACCTAAGCAATTGGTTATCGCTAATCGCACGCTAGCTAAAGCCATGCAATTAGCCGATGACTTTAAAACAGAAGGTACGCTAGCCGCCTGTGGTTTGGATGCGTTAAATAATCAAGTTTTTGACTTAATTATTAACGCAACCTCAGCCAGTTTAAGCCAAGACCTGCCAGCGTTACCTGATACGGTGTTAGCAACAAATGGGGTTTGTTATGATTTAGCGTATGCCAATCAGGCCACCCCGTTTGTGCAATGGGGATATGAACACGGCGCGCGTCATAGCTTGGATGGTTTAGGCATGTTAGTCGAACAAGCAGCTGAAGCGTTTTTTATCTGGCGCGGTGTGCGCCCTGATACACAGCCTGTCATTGCACTGTTAAATGCTGAACGCGTAGCGCTATAAACTTAGGTCGATGCACAACGCGTCATGTAGGTACATTTATCTAGGGTACGCATTGCGTACCCTATGAAAAGTAGATTCTTAACTTCAACACGACTTGTCGTGCCACAATTCACTAATCGCCTCAGCACTTACCGGTTTGCTGAAATAATAGCCTTGCGCTTTATGGCATTGTCTACTCAATAAAAAACTTAACTGCGCTTCGGTTTCTACGCCTTCGGCGATTACATCAAGGTTTAAGCCATGCGTCATCGCAATAATCGCTTTCACAATAGCAGCATCATTAGGGTCATCAGCAAGGTCGCGCACAAAGGATTGATCGATTTTAATTTTATCTATCGGCATACGCTTTAAATAACTTAGCGATGAATAGCCCGTACCAAAATCATCTATCGAAATCTCAACCCCTAACGCTTTTAATTCACCTAGCGTTGTTAACACCGAATGTTTATCGGCTAACATAATACCTTCTGTGATTTCTAACTCCAGAAGATGCGCTGGAAAACCGGTTTCAGCGAGAATATTAGCTACTTTCGACACCAAATTATGCTGATGAAATTGTATTGATGATAAATTCACCGCCACATGTAACAGACATCCTTGTTGTAACCAGGCTTGACCTTGCTGACAAGCCGCTGTTAACACCCAATCGCCAATCGCACAAATTAAACCCGACGATTCGGCAACAGGAATAAATTCAGTGGGCGTAACCAAACCTAATTCAGGTGTGTGCCAGCGCAGCAATGCTTCGACGCCTATCATGCGTCCGGTTAATAAATCGATTTGAGGTTGGTAGTTAAGAAAAAAGCAGTTCTTTTCTAATGACTGGCTTAATAACGACACTAAGCGCATTTGCCGTTGTACCGCTAAATTCATTTCCGTAGTAAAAAATTGGAAGTTATTACGACCACAGTTTTTTGCATGATACATCGCCGTATCGGCATCTCTTAATAACTCTTCTAAATGTTTTGAATCATCTGGATAAACACTAACACCTATACTACAAGTAATATAAATCTCGTGATTGCCGATTCTAAAAACCGGTTGCAGAATTGCCTGAATATTTTGGACAACGGTAATAACATGATGAACAGACTCGATACTCGGCAATAAAACTAAAAACTCATCGCCACCTAAGCGCGCCACAGTATCGTTTTCGCGCATCCCTTCACGCAATCGACGCGCAACGGCTTTTAATAACTCATCGCCTACCGAGTGGCCTAACGAATCATTGATATGTTTAAAATTATCCAAATCAGCAAACAATATGGCCAGCTTACACTGTTGACGACAACACTGAGCTATCGCTTGCTGGATTCGGTCATACGCCAACTCTCGATTAGGTAAGCTTGTTAACGTATCAAAATGTGCTAATTGATAGAGATGTTGTTGGTTTTCTTTAATTTCCTCAACTTCACGCGCATTATCTAAAATCAGCGATAACGACATGGCAAAACTCATCGCTAATAATTCATCTTCTGCACTAAACACAGAGCCATCTAATTTATCGCATACATAAATACGCCCATAAACCCGACCTAAATTGGAAATCGGCACGGCTAATAGTGTTTTCATCATGGGATGAAAAGCCGGAAAACCTGCACTGCGCTCATCTTGAGCAATGTTCTCTATACGCAACGCGGTATTTTCATGAACTACAACGCCTAATAATCCCTTTCCCTCAGGTAAGCGGCCTATTTTTTAGTGATTTCATCAGAAATGCCGGTGTGAATAAAGTGCGTTAATTCGCCTTGTTCAGAAATAATACCTATGGCTCCATAACGCGCTTGTAATAACTGACTTAATGCCTCAATGCCGGTTTGTAAAATATCGTACTCTAAATTGGTATGTGCTAACACGCTGAGCAAGGTTCTTGAGGCCGCATGTAATTCAGATAATCGCGTAGACCATGCCGCAAGATTGCGATGGTCGGTGGCAATTTGCTGATTTAACTCGCGGGTTTTGTTTAACAACTCGCGCTCACGCCTAAGTAATGCGCGTAATACACTGGTGCGCGTAACCGCACCCATGAAAGCGCCTTGTTTATCGATAACCGCAATTGCATCGACAGGGCTGTCAAACAGTTTTTCAACCTCGGTGAGCTGTGCGTCCTCATAAATGGGTTTGATAGGGTGTGGGTCTAGTAAATCGGCAAAAATTCGTTGTGGTGCAATTGAAATATCCCGGTCAGTAACTAAACCTTGAAACACCCCTTCAACATCACCGAGTTGTTGACTGGAATAAACTGCATATAAACAACCGGCGACCCTGTTTAGCGCTGGTCTTGTGTCTGCGCGCACGATAATTACATTTTCTGCCAGAGCATCGGATGCGATGAGTTCTTTCATAGATTAATGGCTCAAAACGGTGTTTATAATTCTGCTTCAAATTGGATTTGGATATCTAACTCAAGATATAAAATTTCATCAGCAGCCATGCCAGGTTTAATAAACTTAAGCACAAAATCAATCAATTTTTCTTTAGGAACTCTGCTTAACAAGGTTTTACGAACTAAGATTTCTTGAATAATAGGGTCGTTATCAAACTCAATCGGCTCAAATGGCGTGGCGACTAATAGCTCTAGCGCTTGCCGCATCGCTTTGCTGCCTATCGGAGAATTTCTGCCTAGCACCAAGCCATCGCGGAAAGGTGGTAAGACAAATTCTTTCACACGGGTATGAATAATATGTTTACTTTCTCTTGTTAGCATTCCTTTTACCTGTCTTGAATCAGAGACTATACCTTATTATCTATACGGGAAATTCTAGCGTATTGAGTAGCTTATGACTATATTATTTAGCCTGAAAACAGAATACACTCGTTAAGCATTAGGTATAAATCAACTTTGTCATCGAGAGATTATCATGGTTAACGACATGCAAGCAGCCTATTATCGCTATTGGGGCAAAGCCCAAAAAGACAACCCGTCAAACAACGACAGCGCTAAATACCACTTAGACTGCGTAAATGACGGACCGTACACTTTGGCATACAGAACTTTGATTTATTCTCGTGGCATGATGTTCATATCCATGGCTTTCGATTCGCCTCGTTCAATGAAAGTGATGGTACGGTAGAACTCGTACTCGACATTGAGGCTACCAGCTTAAGTAGGGACAGGACATTCAGAGCGCATAACGCCAGGGATGGCGTGTAGTAGGGCAACGCAGGAGCAGTTGCCGAGGACGCCGTAAATACATCCCTGTAGGCTTGGTGGCAGCATCCCTGCTGCCAACACCTGAAGCCACAAGGATGTGGTGAATGCAGAAAACGCCGGGAGCAGTTTTCTGTCTCTCTAAACGCCCTGTCCCTACTTAGGATTGTCCCGTCTAAAGTGCATAGCCGACATTGACTACATACTTGAATGGATACCCGAAGGTAATGTTTTTGTATTCACGGTTTGTGCTGCCGAGCTAACTTTTCACGACACATTCAATCTCAGGTTAGAACTTGACTACAAGATGTGTTCTGCTGGCATGTGTGCATTTATGACATTCACTGCGAACCTATAATATTTTCTACAGCTGTCTCTTATACACATCTGACGCTGCC
>CAWUNX010000119.1:0-9613 GCA_963923905.1 uncultured Methylocucumis sp. | reverse complement strand
ACCAGGTGGGTTGTGTATGATTTTAGCGCTAAACCGACGCAAAAATGTTAAGTCATTGTTTATAGTCTAATTTTATCTTTTTGAATAATGCTGTTTACGTTAATGTGTCTAATCGTTAGATTTATCGCTAACGCGTTACGATAGATACACCAGTAGACCGACCCTTTAAATAAAAGTCCAGCCAATCGTTCTGATACGATGTTAGGATTTATCGATTTTGTGCACTGCCTATGAAATCACATACCCCTGAGCCAACAACTGATTTGCGCCATTTTCATCGTATTGTGTTTAAAACCGATGGGGTTTTAACGGGAAATGGTAAAACATGGCCATGTGCCATCTTAGATTTATCGTTAAAAGGTTGTTTATTGCGTTTTAATGATGTCTGGCTAGAAGACGAAGCTCAGACATTTTTGTTAACAATTACCTTATCTGAAGATGTAGCTATTCAAATGGAATTGCAGATGTCTCATGTGATAGGTAATACGGTCGGCTTTAAATGCATACATATTGATCTTGAAAGCATTTCCAATTTACGTCGTTTAGTTGAGTTAAATTTAGGCGACAGTCAGATTTTAGAGCGAGACTTGTTGGCATTAAGCGGTGTCGGCCACGAGTAACGCATTGAATATTTTAATTATTTACCAAAGTTATCATGTCAGACCATTTAGTTGAAGAGCAAGAACAAATCAAGCAACGTCGTAGCAAGTTAAACGAGTTACGCGCAGGCATTGCCTTTCCTACCGATTTTCGCCGCGATGCGTTGGCGATAGAGTTAGTCCAGCAACACAGCGATAAAAGCAAAGAAGCGTTAGAGTCTGAGGCGATAAGAGTGAAGTTAGCTGGCCGTATCATGACGCGTCGGGTGATGGGTAAAGCGAGTTTTTGCCATATCCAAGATATGTCGGGCAAAATTCAGCTTTATGTCACGCGCGATATGTTGCCAGAAGGCGTTTATAACGAGCATTTCAAGAAATGGGATATAGGCGATATTATCGCTGCTGAAGGTGTGTTGTTTAAAACGCAAACTGATGAGCTAAGCGTAAAAGTCGATTCCATGCGTTTACTGACTAAGGCGTTAAGACCATTACCGGAAAAATTTAACGGCTTAGTCAATCAAGAAATTAAATATCGGCAACGTTATTTAGACTTAATCATGAGCCAAGAAACGCGTGAGACGTTTTTAGTTCGGTCAAAAATTATTGCCTATATTCGGCAGTTTTTATTAGAGAGGCAATTTTTAGAAGTTGAAACACCTATGATGCAAGTGATACCGGGCGGTGCGACGGCTAGACCTTTTGTCACGCATCACAATGCTCTGGATATGCAATTGTATCTGCGTATTGCGCCCGAATTATATTTAAAGCGCTTAGTTGTTGGTGGGTTTGAACGCGTGTTTGAGATTAATCGTAATTTCCGGAATGAGGGACTGTCCACTCGCCATAATCCTGAATTTACCATGCTAGAATTTTATCAAGCCTATGCTGAATATCATGAATTAATGGATTTGACCGAAGCGATGTTAAAAGGGATAGCAGAGCAAGTCATGGGTAAAACAGTGATTCAGTATCAAGGTGATGAATACGATTTTGCGCAACCGTTTCAGCGCATGACTGTGGTCGAATCTATTTTGCATTTTAATTCTGACTTAAGCTTGACCGATATTAATACCAGAGAAACCGCTGCAAATACCGCAAGACAACTGAAAATTCCGTTAAAAGACAGTTATGGCTTGGGTAAAATTCAAATTGAGATTTTTGAAAAAACGGTAGAAGGCAAATTAATGCAGCCGACGTTTATTACCCAATATCCGGTGGAAGTATCGCCATTGGCTAGACGTAATGACCAAAATCCCGAGGTTACTGATAGATTTGAGTTTTTTGTTGGTGGTCGTGAGATTGCTAATGGCTTTACCGAGTTAAATGATGCTGAAGATCAAGCGGCGCGTTTTCTAAAACAAGTTGAAGATAAAGAAGCTGGCGATGATGAAGCTATGCATTATGATGCAGATTACATTACCGCTTTAGAACATGGCATGCCACCAACGGCAGGCGAGGGCATAGGCATAGACCGTTTAGTGATGTTGTTTACCAATGCACCATCAATACGCGATGTTTTGTTATTCCCACATATGCGGCCTAAGAGCTGATAAAAACCATGCGTTAACGCTAGGCTTAATAATTAGAAAAGTTCTAATCCTTGTAAGGTTAATCTTAAGATTAAGGGGCAAGACATGAAAGACAAATCAACTGATAACGATATATTGCAAATGCTGGTTTCTATGCTGAGCGCGGTTTACTCAGCATTAAAGCAAGGTCTAACGACGTTATATGATTATTTTTTTAAGCCAGAACCGGATGTAGAGTTACATAAACCCCAAAACAGCCGGATTACTAAGCGTTGGCGCGCAGCTTTATTTGTCATGCTCGTCATGGTGTTAATTTCATTGTTTAACACCATGCGCGATATGCAACGGGATGAAATTCCGTATAGCGAATTTATTAAGCAATTAAAAGCAGAAAAGATAGAAAAAGCGATTGTGACTGAGCGCTATATCTCGGGTGTATTTAAGTCCGAGCAAGGTGAAGCGCTGGGACGACCTTTTGTCACTGTGCCGTTATGGCAGTCGGATTTAGCTAAGCTATTACAAGAAAACAATGTTGATTTTGTTGTGCGTAGCGGCGAAAGCTGGATAACTTCGTTATTGTTCAATTGGATTATTCCCATCTTAATATTGGTTGCAATTTGGTCGTGGGTGATACGCCGCACCTCGGGTATGCAACGCGGTTTTTTAAATATTGGCAATAAAGCGCATATCCATCCTGATTCATTACCTAAAGTGACGTTTGACGATGTGGCGGGTGCTGACAGTGCGAAGCAAGAGTTAAGAGAGTCTATAGACTTTTTAAAAGCGCCGGAGAAGATTCAAAAATTAGGCGGTCACATGCCTAAAGGCGTGTTGCTAGTAGGGCCACCGGGCACGGGCAAAACCTTACTCGCGAGAGCGGTTGCCGGTGAAGCAGGTGTGCCGTTTTTTAATATCAGCGGCTCTGAGTTTATTGAGTTATTTGTCGGCGTCGGTGCTGCGAGAGTTCGGGAGCTATTTGAACAAGCACGTAGTAAAGCGCCGTGCATTATTTTTATCGATGAATTAGATGCTATAGGTCGTTCGCGTAGTGGTCCGGTGACGATGGGTGGGCATGATGAGCGTGAGCAAACCTTAAATCAATTGTTAACTGAGATGGATGGTTTTGATAGTTCGGTCGGCGTGATTGTCATGGCGGCGACTAACCGCCCTGAAATTTTAGATAAAGCATTGCTACGTTCTGGCCGGTTTGATAGACAAATTATTGTCGATAAACCGGATTTACAAGACCGCGTCGAAATTTTGAAATTACATACAAAATCGATGACGTTAGCGGAGCATATTGACATTGATGTGTTAGCGAAACGTACACCCGGTTTAGTTGGGGCTGATTTAGCGAATATCGCTAACGAAGCAGCGATTATCGCGACACGATTAAATCATAGCAAAATCACGATGGATGATTTTGAAGCGGCTATTGATAGAATCTTAGCCGGACCAGAAAAGAAAAATCGTGCGTTAAATCCTGAAGAAAAGCGCCGCGTGGCTTATCACGAAGCTGGTCACGCCTTAGTCGCCGAAAATGTACCCAGTGGTCAACCGGTACATAAAATCTCAATTATTCCGCGCGGCGTCAGTGCCTTAGGTTTTACCTTGCAATTACCGGTAGAAGAAACCTTTTTATCGACCGATGCCGAGTTAAAAGACCAATTGGCAATATTACATGGCGGCAGAATTGCCGAACAAATCGTATTAGGTTCGGTTTCTACCGGTGCGCAAAACGATTTAGAACGTGCTAGTGAAATCGCGCGTAACATGGTTTGCGTGTTAGGTATGAGTAAGAAAGTCGGCGCGTTAACGTTAGGTAAGCGTCAACAGTTGCAGTTTTTAGACACCGAAGGGACTGAATACCGTAATTACAGCGAAGAAACCGCGCGCCTAATCGACAGCGAAGTGTTGTTACTCATCGAAGAAGCAGAAGCGAGAGCCACTGAAATTATTACGACTCACAGAGCCGTTTTAGACAAACTAGCTTCAGTGTTACAAGAGAAAGAAGTCATTAATCGTGATGAAATAATTCAGGTGATTGCGCGGTCTTAGAGCCGGAGAGGCCTGGCAGGTTTTTGAAACCTGCCAGGTATTAAGCGTTTGCGGCTATGGATTCCGTCAGATTTTGCGAAAAAGCTATATATGTGCCGACGATAAGAGGTGCATTAATCGTAAACTTTTTCGTTAAGGTCAAAGCAGAGAATATCTACTTATTGTTTAATATATTAGACTTTGCTAAACTTCTAGCCACTGATGTTAATATCTAAAAAAGGCATAAGACCATGGCAATAGTTAAAGGCAACAAACAAAGTAATATGCTAATAGGCAGCAGTGATGACGATAAGCTTTTTGGCTTTGGCGGGAATGATGTTTTATTAGGTAAAGCTGGCCGTGACTTGCTCAATGGTGGTTCTGGCGATGATGTTTTGAGAGGAGGTTTAGGCAATGATATTTATATTGTCGATACCCGAAAAGACAAAATTATTGAAACATCGAGGGGCGGTATTGATAAAGTTATCGCATCGGTTACTTTTAACCTACCCTCTAATGTGGAGAACTTAGTGTTAACTGGCCATGGAATGATTAATGGTCATGGTAATGATTTATCAAATACTATAGTTGGGAATATTAATGCTAATAAGTTAACTGGCGATGACGGTAATGATATGCTGAACGGTGGCAAAGGTGCTGACACGCTTAGTGGAGGACTAGGGCAAGATTTATATATTGTCGATAATAAAAAAGATGTTGTGATCGAATACTTTAAAGACAATTACGCCGTAGATGATACTGTAAAATCGTCAGTTAGTTTTACCTTAGCTGAGAATGTAGAAAACTTAGTATTATTGGGAGCATTAGCTATCGATGGTACAGGAAACATTTTCTCGAATATTATCAAAGGCAATTCAGCCGCTAATACGCTTAATAGTGGCGGCGGCAAATACGTCGATTGGTTATACGGCTATGGCGGTAACGATTTATTAACAGGCCTAGGTTATTTATACGGCGGAGATGGTGACGATACGTTAGAAGGTTCAGGCAGGTTTAATGGTGGCAATGGCGATGATTTAATAATGGCCGATTACGTTATTACCGCAGATGGTGGAAAAGGGCTAGATACTTTATCGATCAAGCCGGGCAACCAAACTATTTACTTTTCTGATTTAAATATTAAAGGCATAGAGACCATAAATTGCCTAGGCAGTGCGAATAGTTTTAGGCTTGCAATAGCAGACTTAATTGCGATGAAGCTTAATAATAAACAATTAACAATCAATAGTAGCGTCGGCGATTTGTTATTTCTTGAAGAAATTTGGCTAGATACAGGAATTGACAACGATGGCTATCGGGTATTAAAGAAAGCTGGCGCTACCGTTAAAATCAATCAAGACGCAACAGTCGTCAATCCTTATTTTTTATCCGATGCCGATAGCGCAGCAACGGTAAATAAATTTTTTACTCCAGGCGTAGATTATGTCGTTATTGATTTTGGCGGAAAAAGCTATGATGCGATAATAGAGGAAATTCCAAGCGGTGTCATTGATTTAGCAGGCTTTGGTTTAGAAGACGTTTTAGTCATTGGTAAAAGAGATGGTGTCGTTGTAAACGACATACCGAGTTACCATCATAGTAGCGTACATAGAGCAAGTTACTTATTGCAATCGTCAATAAGAGTTAGTCGCCCTAGTTCAGCTTTTGAAATGGGATTTGATCGCGTATCCTGGAAAACTGGGGCTAATACAGCAAAACTTATTTCAGTCATAGGCAGTACACAGTTAAGTGCAATAGGCTTGGTAGCCAGCATTGCTATCACTGGTCTTCCTACAGGCTTAAACGATAGCCATTTTGTTTTTGTTTAGCGAAATACCCAAATGAGAGCGCAAAAACTTGAACTTCATAAAACCTAGATCAAGCGCCTAGCCGCAAAACGTTTGTTTTTCGAAGCTTGAGTTTATGCAAGATGCTGTCTCCGTTACCTGTTCATCACATAAACATAAAAAGCATTGCCATCGGTAAGTCACCACCGTGAAAAAATAGGTCCCACCCTTTGTATTAGAGCTATAGGATGTGCCGACGATAGGAGGCGCATCAATCGCGAGCGGTGCGCTTCCTATCGTTCGCGTATCGCTCAAGTCATTCGTTTGCATGAATAGTAAAATCCCCGGAATGTCCCCAGTTAATCGAATATATTCCCATCTTCACATAGCGATGGAAACTTGAATGCGGCCAGTCGGCAACCTGTTGCACCCAGTTATGTTTAACAGGGTTCCAGTGAATATAATCCACATGGTTGTTAAAATCCTCTTGGTCGCATAGCAAATGCGCCCAGAACCGCCGTTGCCATAAGCCGCGTTCTCGCCGTTTGGTGCGGCTTTCCGAGATTTTTTCGCCTTTGATTATGGTGCGGGAAAAATGGCCTTTGAGCAAATTCCAGCGCGTTGAATAGTCGGAATCCTCCTGTGGTAATGTCCAGATGCAATGCAGATGATCCGGCATAATGACTATGGCATTGATATGAAACGGCTTGCGATCTTTGACATAGCGGAATGCCGCACGTAGCGGGTCAATCTTTTCAATCAACAGACGATTGTTCCGCCGTTCGGCAAGGTTTACCGTGAAGAACCATGTGGCACCAGGAATATAAACACGGCGATAGTCGGTCATTTCGTTTGCCTCAGATGTTACGCGAACGATGCGCTTCGTTCCTCAGAGCATCCTATGGCCCTTAGGGCGTGTCACCGCTTCGACAATAGCCAGCGCATCGTTATAGTCGTTCTTGTTACCGATAACAAATCCTTTCACATAACGCGCATTTAGTAACACCACGTCATGACCTAATGAGGCGATTCATGCATGAAATGCAGTCATGTTCTCAGATTCCGGTAACTTATTTTCATTTTTTGTAATTTTTTTGAGGGGATAAAATTGACTTTTAAGACGGTATCTACTTGACTTTACATTACATACTTGGAAATTTGTTTTGGAACTATTCTAAGGGATACATATATACATGTAGCTGAGGCGGAAAAACAAATAATAACCAAATTTAAGGACCCAACACCAATATGTCTTAGTATAAATAGAATTATTGGGTGAATCAGATATATTCCAAAAGTTAACCTTGATAACTCTAGGACCACGTTATTTTTTGGCAATACGCTTTTCTCTCGGAGTAATAAGAATGTAACAATGATACCAATAAGATAAGTTACGCCGACTCCTTTAATGTTTAGCTGAAAAGCGAAAATGGCTGATATAGTCACCAAACTGAGCAAAAGATATCGTAGCATTGAGCTTAATTGTTTACTTAATCCGTATACTATGCCAATAAATATCGCAGGAGCAGCGTGCATATATTGACCAAAGGGCGATATAAATGACCATTGCCTCCATAACGGCGAGCTAAGCAAAAGAGTGGACGCAATCATGGTGGCGACCACAGCCAAGGCTATTGGATGAATCTGCTTTCTGATTAGGTCAATAGCGATTGTACAAAAAAACACAAATGGCAAATACCATAGATGTATCGTTGGGGTAGATAATAATGAGCTTAATACTGAATAGTCATTTGGAAATATGTTTTTGCCTCTAATTATTGAGAATGCCGCATATATAGCTGACCAAAAAATACAAGGTAATAATAAGCGCAATCCCCTATCTCGGACAGAATGCGCCTTATTAGATTTAGTAGCAAAATACGCAGATAATATCAAAAAAACAACTAGTCCAGCGTAAGCTATATCGCGCCCAAACTGATATCCAGAATGAAACCAAATAATACCGAATGCTGAAATTATCCTTAATAGCTCCACATCATATTTCAACGATATTACTCCTGTTAAGTTTAACCAAAATGCTGCTCTTTTTGCGATGATTTGAAAACTTTTCTAAATCAACACCATGGGATAGTTATGGATGCTTGGCTACTAGTTAGACACCGATTAGTCATGATTGATATTTAAGGATAATATTATACATTTTAGTTGTTAACAACCTAAACACCAGCACAGATTATACACTGATAAATCCCCTGCTAAGTTGCTTAAGCAAGTGTATAGGCGCTTATCTGTGAAGCATCGCAGCATTTACTAAAAATACTAATGCAAGGCCATACAGCATACATTATTAAAAGAGCATTAAAAACCAATGACAAAGTACGCATAACGTACCTTGCCCTTTAAGTGCGAAGTCTATTAGCCTGTATTTCTCATTCCAGCGGCAATTGCGTTAATGGTTCTTAACAACGGTTTACGCCAAGGGTTTTCTGTGCCGTTATCGGTTTGTTCTTCGCGTACCATTTTGAGTAACCGGGCTTGAATGTAGTTTAATGGGCCTAGATAGGTATTACGGTGTTGTAGCGAGGTGGCTAATTCGGGGTTATCAGCTAATAAGCGGTCGGTTTCGGTAATGTCTAACACCCATTCCACGCAACGTTGATGTTCTGCGGCAATCATTTGGTGAATGGTTTTGCCAACGTGTTCATCGACGCATAATGCGGCATATTCGGCGGCAATCGTCATATCCGATTTGCTTAATGCCATTTGTGCGTTGCTGAGCAGGTTTCTAAAAAACGGCCAATCACGGTATAAGCGGCGTAATTGATTGAGCCTATCTTCTTTGCCCGCACACCAGGTTTCAAGGCTTGAGCCTATGCCATACCAAGCGGGGAAGGTTTGGCGCGATTGCGCCCAGGAAAATACCCAGGCAATGGCGCGCACGGAGTTTTTTGACCGGTCTTGTTTTTTTCTATGTGAGGGTCGTGAGCCAATATTGAGCTGGCCTATTTCCGTTAGGGGCGTGGCTTCGTAAAAATAATCTAAAAAGCCCGGCGTATGTTCCGTGAGCTGTCTAAAACCGCGTTCGCCGATTTGGGCTAATTCAGTCATGATGGCTAAATTATCAGCGTGGTCGGGTTGCACAGCTTTGACTAAGCTTAAGCTGGCTTTGAGCAAGCCTGTGATGCCCATTGTTAGCTCATACATGGCTGTTTCCATGTTGTTATAGCGATAAAACAACACTTCCCCTTGTTCGGTAAATTTGATTTGTCCGCGTACGGTTGCAGGCGGTTGCGCCATAATGGCATTGTGGGTTGGGCCGCCGCCACGACCGACAGTGCCGCCGCGTCCGTGGAAGAGTCGGCAGGCAATACCTTGTTGGTCGGCAAGGGTCATGACTTGTTGCTGAGCTTTGTATAAGCCCCAGGCTGACGCTAAGATACCGCCATCTTTGCAAGAGTCAGAATAACCGAGCATGATTTCTTGCCGTAAGCCAGAGGCTTTCAGTAATGCTTGATAAACCGGATGCGCGAATAGCGTCGATAATACGCTGTCGATGTGATTTAAGTCGTTGATGGTTTCAAAGAGCGGGCTGACGCCGATATGACAAAACCATTGGCCATTAATACGTCCCACTAAGCCATGTTGCGCGGCTAATACCACTGTCTCTTATACACATCTGACGCTGCCGACGATACTCCTT
>CAWUNX010000118.1:0-9648 GCA_963923905.1 uncultured Methylocucumis sp. | reverse complement strand
TCGGCAGCGTCAGATGTGTATAAGAGACAGAGTTTGGAAAATTACATTTTGCGCTTGATTAATCTCGGCTTCATTATCGAGATACGGCGTCATATCAATCGTTAATGAGCCACCGAAAGCCACCGCTTCGCTGCTACGTTGATAAGTACTGGCAACAGAGCCTGCAACCAAGTCACCGTTAAATAAGGTCTTAGCCGCTGAAATGTTTAAATTACCGGCATCCAAGCCTTGGGTATAACCTTCTTCAAACCGGCCTTGACCTAACATGCCGCGATTATCCCAAACTTGTGTCACCCCCCATTTCTCATGAGTTTCAGTCACAACACCAAAAATTGCGGCATAACGCTGATTAGGGTCAGCATCGCTAATATCGACGACTTGTCCATATTCGGTAATAAGCTTAGTGGTATTGATAAAACCGGATTGATAGTCAATCGAGCCACCGGAAATATCAACTGTTGCACCACTATTAATAATGACCGAACCACTTGAGGTAAAATTAACTTCACCCCCAGTACCTAAGCGTTCTTCGATAGTGCGCTCAAAACGCGCAACAGCACCGCTGGTATCGACAATATCCGTATCGGCGCGCACATCGATATAAACCGTTTGACCTTTTAACACGCCATCTTTTTGGTATGGCGAATCGCGTAATTCATAGCTTTGTACCGACATTTCTTGCACGTTACGGCTAATATCAGCGCTAATATGCTTAATGCCTGACACGTCGATAGACGCACCGGCATCCAGCACAATACGACCTTTAGCGGCTATCTCTGTTTTCTCTAAATCACTACTGGCCGTGAAATTGACTTTGCCACCGTTAGCAACAATTGCCGAACCTGACTCCATATGAATCGTATTCGCAGTCGCCTCTAAATAAGATAAAGGCTGAGCTTGCTCATCAATCGCCGAGCCACCGTCTGCATCGGCAACTATTTTAGTCTGGCTATTTTTGCCAAAAGTCACCGTGCTCGCATAACCTGAGCCGTCACCACCATCGTCAGGACGAACTGTATCAAAAGCGGCTAATGCATCGCCATTTCTTTCTGCGCCTTGTCTGGCTAATAAGCGAATAGAGCCGTTAACATCGACTGAGGTAGTCGCTGTTACGCGACCAGATTGATTAACGGCAAAGCCGGCTAAGGTGATATTGCCTTGTCGGGTCGCGATTTCACCTAAGTTAGTCACTTTACCGCCGCTACCGACTTCGACGAGCAAACCGGCAAAAGGGCCATCGCTTTCCGCTGGCTGCAAATACACTTTATCTTGACTCGCGACCAAGATTAATTGCGCTTGTTTACCACCGGTAATCGTACCGGCATTTTCTACGCTTTGACCGGCTAAAATTAACCGGCCACCGTCAGCGACTTTTAACTGTCCACCGGCTTCGACTTGAATTTTGACATCTTTACTGGCTATGTTAGGGGCTTCAGAGTTAACAAAAGCAGCATCGCCATTCTCACTGGTATCAAACGTGGTCACAATACCTTGGTCAAACACTTCATCGCTGACGTTTAACGTTGTCGCGACTAAGGTATTAACATCCACAACTGAATCTTTACCAAAAACAAAGCCGTTTTTGTTATATAAATATATTTGACCATCAGCTGTTAGCTTACCAAGTATTTGACTTGGGTCTTGCTGAGAAATACGGTTTAACGCAATCCAAGAGCTATTCTGTTGGTCAAAGTGCACGGTATTTTCTTTGCCAATATTAAACTTCTCCCAGTTTAATATGACTTTATCGGTATCTTGTTTCACGGTCATATTAGTGCCATCGGAACTCACCGAGGCCTGCCCCATCGTCGCCAGCACTTGCTTAGGAATAGGAAGCTCGGCATATACACCAGGCGCGGCTACTATCATGCTGCCTGCAATCGCCATGCGCACACAGGCCGACAACGGCGTCAAACGAAAGAAATCTTGATGAGTTGCAGGTTGAGCGAAACGGCGTTGCTTGACCATGAGTTACCTTAATATCAGTGTTTATTTAAGTTGTGTTGGGTTACGACTGCATGGATGCAGGAGGTAGAGCAACGCAGGAGCAGTTGCCGAGCGATAGCGTAACCTAACAATCTGTCGCTACATTCCATCGTTCCTCACGCTCTAGCATGGGAACGATAATGGCAGGTGGTCTGAATAGTTACCTAAAACTCTGTCGCCACATTAAAATGAACTTTAGCATCGCCAGCTTGCGAGCTTTCCAGCGATAACAGCGGAAAACCTATATCCAACACGCCGGAAAAATATTTCCACATTTGAAAACGCATACCCAAACCCGTGCTTAACAAGCCATAACGTTTAGGGCTGCCTTTTAAAACATGCTGATTCCAACCCTGACCACCGTCTAAAAACACTACCGCTTGCAGTTTATCAATGGTATCCATACGGCCCGGGTATAAATGCGGCGAGCGCAATTCTAATGAACCAAACAATGCATCATCGGCGAGTGCTTCAGTTTCAAAATAACCGCGCACACTTTGCATACCGCCTAAAGAAAATTGTTCATTACTAATGAGAGGAGAATCTGAGAGTTGGCTATTCCAGCGTGTATTAACTTCCATGCCCCAAGGCAAGGCATGAGTAAAATTAATCCCGCTAGTCAAAATCGTATAATTTGACTGTGCTAACAGGCGTTTATTTTCAAATTCGGCTTGGTTATTGCCTAAGTCACGTACAGAAAAGCTAGCACCTATATTAAACGACGTTAATGATTGTTTGGTCTTATAAAACGCGCCATATTGCACCATAAACGGCAAATAACTAATCGGGGTGACAATCGCATCTGAACCCACTAAAAATAAATCTTCGCGGAAATCTTTGTAATCAACACCTAAGGTCAAACTATGGTAATAACTGTCTAAGGCGGGCAATGGCTTGACTAAACGCGCGCCATAGATTTCACCAATACCGACCACGGACAACGCACCGGCACTGGCAATTTGGGCATTTGACGATGAACCCACGCCGTAAAACGCTAACTTAGCATCAGTATTAGGCAGCGGTAGCATATACGTGCCCGCCCACACATCGACTTCTTCAGCGTTTTCAGGGGACACTTGATACATGAGCGAGGCACTGTGAAACTTTTGCCATAAGTTATCGTAACGCACTGAAGACACTAAGCGTAATAAGCTCGTCGATGAGGTGTTTCTGCCATTTAATTCTATGCGCCCGTGTAACGGCAGTTCATCTTTGACTTTTAAATCCACTTCTAACGTACCTGGCGTATCGCCTGCACGTAACACGGGCGTAATTTTTCTATCAGGGCTTTGATTGGATAGCGCCGCTAATTGCTCTTGCATTTTAGGCATGTTAGGCACATGCCCTTCAGCTAATTCAGGTACGCCAGCTTTAATCGCACCTAAGGCAAAATACTTAGCATCTTTCACCCGTAATCGAGAGACTTTCCCCTCAACCACTTGTAAATACACCACGCCGTTATCGACGCTTTGCTCAGGAATATCGACGGCTACCGTTTGATAGCCTTTAGCGCGATATAAGCATTCTAAGGCATTACGCGCTTTCTCAACGGTTTCAATCGTCCTTTTTGGGCCTAAAAACGGATAAACCATTTTTTCCAACTCTTTCCGCTCTAATAAGGTATTACCCTTAACGCGCAATTCCCATAAATCGAAGCTAGGTGGTTGTTCGGTCGCGGTACTGGCTGGTTGATTCGGCTGAGAAGCAGGGTCAGCAACACCGTATAAACAATGGCTGCTGAAAAAGGCAAAAGTGCTGAGATGAATAAAAACTCTTAGCTTGTCTGGGTTTATCGGCATGAGTTGTCGGGTCTGTTATCGCATTAAAATTTAGCTGGTCGAGACGTCAGCTCAAAGACAACGAATTGTAGGGGGGTCGTATGAAAGTTTTATGACAATGTGTTTAAAACGGCAAAAACAAAACAAGCCAGTCGATAGCTCGACTGGCTTGTTGAAAGAAATAAGACGAGTAGTAATTCGACTTACTTAACTTGAATACCTCTTGAAGTACCTAAGTCATAAACGGCTGGCATACGGCAGTTGTTGACGTCTTGCGCTTCGGTAGAACCGCTTTCAATCGTTGCATGACTGAATGGGTTAACCGGTTTGGTTAAGCTAACCGCGCCATTGCTAGCTGGGTTATAGAAAAGAGGTGCGGCCATAAAGCCTGATTGTCCCCAAGTATGTTTTGCTGCTTTGTTAGTGGCAGACAACACGACTGGGTTACCCGCTGCTTTGATAATTTCGTTAATTAACGCTTTTTCATTAGTATCAAAGGCATGGCTTTTGTTAGTTTGGAATGTTAATTCAACCCAATCTTTATATTTACCGCGTGCAACTTTATCTAAAGAAGGCTCAAATCCGTCGATTTTAACGAAACGCCAATCGCTTGTGTTGGTGTTGTTCAACTCAGAACCTTGCGCACCTAACGCCCAACGCACACCATAAGTGTTGCTGAATGAGGTACCAATGGTGTCAACACCTTGATCTAACTCAGTTAAACATTCAGATACCGTACCTGAAGATGACATCGCATGAACTTGAGCGGCGTCGATAGATTCTGGCGTTGCGCCCGTATCAGTAACCGGTGCAGAAGCGACGCTGTTACACGGATAGCCTAAGAATTTAACCGTTAACTGTGCGCCAGTACCAGAACCACTGGTTCTACGGCAAATATGTAAGCGGTCGCTACCTGGTTTATTAGCTGCAGACGTATTGTCAAATAAGTTACCACCAGTAGGTAACTTAAATTGTCTCCATGATGTAATTTTACCTGTGAAGATACTGGCGATTTGTGCCGAGGTTAATGATGGCATACATTCTAAAAGTTCTCTTTTAGTCGCATTAGTAGAACAGGCGCTAGATGAACCGAATTGCGCTTGCTGCAACGCATTGCGCAATTTTTTAGTCACTGCCATGCCAAATATTTGCGTCGCTGCTGGTGTAACATTTAACTTATCTAAATCAGCTTCTGTCACTTCAGCAAAACCAGACGGTGTGTTATCGCCACGGAATTGTAACGGGTCTACGTCCGACACGCCGAAATCAGGAATTTTTGAATTGGAAAATGCAGAGTTACCCGCAGTGAAGGTACAATTGATTTTTGTGAACACAGAACCTATAGTGCCATCAGAAACTTTAGCGCAGTTCGCTGCAGTATCGACTTTTAAGAAATCAATGGCCGCTTCTGCAATCACCGGCGCTACGCCTTGCGCTGAACCACCGTTATCGCGTTTATACAACAATAAATTTGGCTTGCTAGCCGCTAAACTGCTTAATGCTGAGTTTTTAGTGTTTAATTCGCATAAATACGCTTTGTAATCTTTACCTAAAGTAGCAGTATCTTGGAATTTATAGATTAATTTTGCCGAATCACAGATTCTATTCGCTGCAGGAATGCTGGAGTTTAACAATAATTGCTCAATAAAACCTGCCATAGCAGACGCGCCTGATAAATATACTTCATAGGTTGTCGCCGTGTTAATAACGGGAATGCCATTGCTATCAACGGTAATTGCTGCCTGAGCATTACCGCCAATCATCGCTGCTGTAACAGCCGCGCCTAATAATAATTTTTTCATGTTTGCCTCTTAAGTTGAATAACACATTGGTAAAACCTTTGCTCTTGTTATTCTTGCGGGTTTGTATGACTAAATCATGACAGTTTTGTTAAGGTTTAATGTCATGTCATACAAACCGATGACAAACATGGCTTGTCGTAATTCTGTAATATTTATTACTTATTCTTATCGGTTAAAACAAAAGGCCTAAACGACCGTCAAGGAAGTGATATGAATGAACTCAAACAAATTATTTCGTTGCGCTTAGTCGAAAGCGACCGCGCCGCCGTGCAAGCCATTGCAGCTAGGCTATTTGTTAGAGAGTCAGATATTTATCGGTTTGCGATTAACTTTTTATTACACCGCTTCAGTTGTTTATTTGATGAAAGCTGTGTTGGTAGCGACTTATTGCCCGCACTACTAGAAATCCGAACTGAGATTAGTCACAGCTTAGGCTTAAAAAGACACCATTTAGAAAAGATTATTAACTCGAATAATATCTACCCTGAAAAATATGTCGCAATGTCAGACGTCGAGTTATTGTTATTACCACCGCATCTACTAAAACAACGCTTAACCAAACTCGATGAGCAACAACGCACCAATCTCGATGTAGAAACCTGGTTAAAACTGTATCTAACAGAAAAATATCATTTAGATTGGCCTAGCGCTGAACCTAGCGACGCTATAACACCTTAAATATGGCTTACTGACGCACTAAGATAATGTTAGTCATTACCTATTATTGATGTACTCACAGAGTAAGAGCAGTAATTAAACGTGCGGTTTGCTCACCTACCCGCGCTCGCGTCATCCTAACGCTATACGCCGAGCTTAATCCTCATCCGGAGCAAAGGACGGCTAAAACCGCACGTTTAATCACTACTGTAGTGCAATCTTAAAGAGCAAAAGATATGTTATATTATAACATTTAACAAATGAAATTTTAATGACAATAGAGGTAGCGTCATAAATCTGGGCTTTTAGTTACAAGTCACCCGGACGCTTAATTTGGTTTGCCGCCCCGCGCACCGTTGGTTTTGCTGGGGTTAGAAGTCGAAGTTATTTTATACTCATTCCTTTTTTATAATTACCGAATTAACCCTCTCAATTGCGGCTCATTGCGCAACAACAAACACCACTTTGCCACTGCTGATAGTTCCGCAGTAGGTTTGGTCATTTCTCGGATTTGCGCACAAATAGCTTTCACTTTTTCTCTAGCAGCTGGATTTGGCGTTGTACCCATTCGGCTTTTTGCCTTTAAGTAATCATTAATCAACCCATCCACTTTTTGCCATACCTTACGTCGCGCCTCAGCTAAAGGCACATGCTCATTCAGCTTTAGACGCATTACTGTTTCATTCACCCGTTGCCGCTCCCATTCGGAAATACCCGGCATGGCTATCACCTTGCCTTCTTCATCAAAAGCTAGCAAAGCCACATCGGTATCATCAATCGGATCGATTAAATACGGACTTTCGGATTCTTCGCACGGATTTAAATAGCTGGAACAGAGTGAACCTTGTTGTAACGGAAACCAACCGCCTTTTTTACGGTTGCCCACGTTGCCGCAGACGCGGAAGTTCATGTAATCAAAGGCTAGCCACCAATAGCCATCCCGTTTGCTACCGTCAAGCGCCTTGGCTTCTTTTTTGGGGCGAAAATGTTCAACACCGTAATGGGAATACAGTTCGCGTACTTCGGTGAACCAGCACTTGCCGCCAGACAACGCCAGCAACCATGGTTTCAGTTTCCCCCAATGACCACTGTGTTTGTCAATCAGCTCATTGCGCTCTTTGATCTGCCCTGATGCATTGAGCATCGCAAGCTCTGTGACCAAGCTCGCAGCCTCAGTCAGCCATGTATCCCAATCTGTTTGTGACCAGCGAATATCAGCAGGCAGGTCTGCATCGGTGGGGAGTTTGTTTTCAAGATCAATGAAAATCACCGGCCAGCCTCCTCACGTAGAATTTCGTCAATGATCTCATCGGCGATTCGTTCCTGCTCCGCGCGTTCGTCGGGTGTCAATTCCGGTTTGCGGAACCGGCGGTGCTGCGCCATCTTGCGCACGAACAGCGCATAATCAGGGTCACGAAAGTCAGAAGTCGAAAAACCCAAATCAGCCAATTCAGAAGATAAGCGTGTCAATTCAAGCTCTTCATCCGGTGTTCGCGGTGTTTTAACGAACAACTCATTGCGGCGGAACAAGCGGCGCTCGGTTTCAATATCCAAGGTGGACGACAGACCGAACAAGTCGCTTTTCAGCAGCCCGGTTACGCCCATGCCTTGCGGATGCTCGTCCGGCACATCCACCACGGTGCGCTCACCGTCGCGGCGTAAAATATGCACCTGCTCGCGCTTTAGACTTCCTACCATCATCGGGTCGTGAGTGGTGATTAGAATTTGCGATTCGCCTTGTACCAAAGAGTCAGCATCTTTGCTTAACACACCTTCAATGTCATCAAAGTAACGCAACTTCCAGATAGGATTTAAGTGCGTATCCGGCTCGTCGAGCAGGAACAAACAATGATCTTCGCGCGTGATACGCATCAAGCCCAGCACCGTCAGCATTTGCAGCTCGCCTTCGGACAACTGGGTAAAACTCACTTTGCCGCCGTGCTCGTCGCGTTTTTTAACCGTGATGCGTATTTCGTCGATCAGATCGCCGATGTAGGCGCCTTCGGCATAACGGAAAAAACTGTCGGTACTGCCGACCAGATCGCCCAAGTGCTTGAGTTTGTCTTGACTGGGGACGAACAGATAAAGCTGCTTTTGCTTTTCTGTGCGACCACGGAAGTCGATCTGTTTGGTCGCTTCTTGCTCAATCGGCGCCCAGGCCACTTGCCAGAGCTTATCGAGGAACTCGCTGACCACATTACCGCGTGCATACCAAAAGCGCGGGTCGCCTTGGTTCACATCGTCTTCATCGAACTTGCCATTGCGGCGTTTTTCGCGCAGACGATGCGGCTCTTTCAACACAAACAACGCTGATTCCAACGACTCGATATGCAGATTTTTGAGCACCTTCTGAAATACCGGATCGTTCTCCAGCAGGCAGGCTAACAGTACCAATTGACTGTGACCGCCCCGGCAATAAAACAAACGCCGCAAGCGGTCGTCGCCCAGTTGACTCAGTCGGCGTTGTTCGCGCCGCTTCGCGTCTTCGATGGCGCGAATATCCGCTTCGCTGCCGGTGAAATTTTGCAACAAGCCAGCGGGCATAATTTCCTCGGCCACAATCTCCTGGCGGCGATTGAAACGCCGTTGATGTTCCTGAAATAAGGCTTCGATGCGTTCATTACGGCCCGAGTAATAGGCAAAAATATGGGTTGGTAGCAGACGCGGACCTCGCCGTTCGTCTCGGTTGGTTTTGTCCGGCGGATCGTTCTTAGTCAGGTATTCCTGAGATACCTTGTCGCAGTCCACCCAGACAAACGGTCGCTTTTGTTTGGCGGTATCGGCCTGTATGCGCACGACATGGCCTCGAATAGCATATTCCAAGATGTAATCGAACGCGGCTTCGCGGTCTAGGTCGATGTCGCGAAAGATGGTGATCAGCGCCTCGATCAGGTTGGATTTACCGGTGCCGTTCTGGCCAATCAGGGCATGGCTGCGAATGGCTTTCGGTGGGGTATCCGCAAGCGCACCGGCAGCAGCCGACAACTGCGATGCAAAGACAATGTCCACCTCACGCAGATTGCGAAAGTGCGGCAAGCACAGGCGCTGCAACTGCATCTCAGGCACCTGCCGCTTCGGTGGCTTTTTCGCGCATTTCCGCTACCGCTGGTTCCAAAATCCAGCCGTGCGCCACCTCGGTTTTCAGTTGCGCGTAGAAGGCGTCAATCTCGCCGCCGAAACGCTGCCACAAGTCTTTAGCGGACATTTCGCCGTGATGCCGAGCCAGAAGGTTAGCCAACGGGGCTTGGGCTTTAATGTCGGGCGTTTGCCCCAAGCGTAATGGAGCGATGAGTTCGGTTTGAGGGAGTTTCATGGGTTCCTCTTGTTGTTCGGTGGTGATGCCGGTGAGAGCCTCGACAGCAGAAGCTGCAATCTGTAGTGGTCTAATAATAACGGACAGAGAGATAGGTTGATAAACTAAAAAC
>CAWUNX010000117.1:0-9685 GCA_963923905.1 uncultured Methylocucumis sp. | reverse complement strand
TTCTACAGTATACCCCTTTTTTGTTCAGCAATAGTTGCGCCGAACTGTATTGGCTGGTCACTGTTTCTGGCGCAGTGCCTGCTGGCGTAGGTTGATTCGATAATGCGCCAGGTACGCCTTGCACGCCGGGTAACGTACTGTATTCTTCAGCCGCTTGCTCGCTGCGTAAAGCCGTCGTTTTAGGGTCGAAATTTTCTTGCGTTGAGTCGGTTTCAGAAAAATCGACATCTGCCGATAATTGCGTACGCACGCCATCTCTACCGACTAAAGGCATTAAAATGTTGCCAATACGCTCCATTAAATGCTCTTCCATGTCGCGCTTATAATCGAATTGCTTAGCGGTTAAATAACCGATGGCATTATCTTTTGCGTTTAATAAACGTCCCATTTGATCAACTACTGTCACTTGTTCAGCTTCTAGCTGTGGCACACTAGACGCCACTAAATGAATAATGGATTCTATTTGTTCTTTTTCTAAACTTCTACCCTTATATAACTGCAAAATCACCGAAGCGCTGGGCTTTTTACGCTCTCTGATAAAAACCGATTGCACAGGTATCGCTAACAGTACTTTAGCGGATTTAACGCTTTGTATGCTCATGATGGTCTGCGCGATTTCACCTTCTAACGCGCGCTGGAAACGCATCATTTCGGCACTTTTACTGGTGCCAATAGCTTGCTCTTTATCGAGCAAGTCATAACCTGGAATCGGCTTACTGCGCGGTAAGCCTTGGCCTGCTAATTTAAGCTTGATTTCATTAGCCTTACCGCTAAGCACCATAATAGCGCCAGAGCCCGGCTCAATTTTATATTTAATATTTTGGCTATTAAGATAATCCAATATATCGGCCATATCCTCGTCGCTAACATCAACGTACAAACGATCGTAGCTTGGTGCTTGCGACCATAAGACGACGGCCACGCCCATCGCGACGCTAATCGCTAATACCAGCATTAAACCTAATTGCCGGGCTAATGTTAAGTTTGCTAATTTTTTTAACGCAGGATGTGTTTCGGTTTCAGTGGCTAGCACCTGTTGAGCATCAGCAACAATAGGGTTATTAGCAACCGCATTGCTGATATTAGGGATGATGGAATTGCCTGGGGGTTGTTCGCTCATATTCTTTAGGGACTAGAAATGCTCTACGCTAAGGCTATAACGGCATATTCATAACATCTTGATACGCTTCGACGAGTTTGTTTCTTACTTGTAACATGGCTTGAAACGATACACCGGCTTTTTGCGAGGCGACCATGACCTCTGCTAATGTAACATTCGGTGCGCCGATTTCAAACGCTTCCGTCAATTTTCCGGCATTTTGTTGCAAATTATTGACGTTATCTATCGACTGTTTTAATAACGCGCCAAAGTCGGTGTTAATAGCCGTATCAGGCGCTGGCTTGGCACTGCCCGCCGCTAGGGACATCGCTCGCATTTGCGCTAGCATGGTATTAACATTAATTTCGCTCATGACAAACTCTCGAAACGGTTTGTTTAGCTAAGAGCAGGAATAATGCCAAGATAGCTATCGAAACTATACAAACATTCTAAGCTTAAACAACTAACAACGTGTATAGAACCTACTTACTCATATCGCTGTTTTTTAAAAAAGCATATACTAAGAAACAGCGAAGCCCAAGTGCCAACTCAACACAATGACTTAGGCTTAAGCACTGTTTATCATATAAAAACTAGAAGAGGTTATTATGCGGTTATTGCTTTTTATGATATGGCTAATCAGCACAGGGTTAGCTTTTGCCAATGAAGGCGGCGGTGAAGGTGGCGCACAATATGTTGAAGTCGGACCTAAGCTGATTGTTAATTTAGCGAATCCTAAACAGCTAATGGCCGTTAGTCCGCAGCTTATGGTCGAAGGTGAAGCAATGGAAGCTGTTAAAAAAAACATGTCCGCCATTAAAAATGCGCTAATTATGAACTATAGCGGCAGAACGGCTGAGTCGCTAGCAACAGCTGAACAACGCGAGGCTTTACGCAAAGAAACCTTTGAAATTGTAAAAGAAATTTTAGAGAAATATGGCTCTAGCGAAGGCTTCAGCGATGTGTTTTTTTCTGATTTTAGGATTAATTAAGCCTGCATAGCGCATCGCCAATAAAAAGCCGCCGATTCACTTCGGCGGCTTAGTTTAGACAATTACTTTTTCTCACTTTCCAACGCTTCAACTAACTCACTCGCTGGCAAATAGCCTGGATAAACATTACCTTGTTCGGTAACAATCATAGGCGTACCTTTGACGCCAAAACTTTCAGCTAAGTCCATGTGTTCATCGACAGGGTTGTCACAGGCTTTAGTATCTAATTTTTCATCTTTTTTGGCGGCTGTTAACGCAGCATTACGGTCTTTTGCACACCAAACCGATACCGCCTTGTTATAAGATTCTGAACCTTTACCCGCTCTTGGGAAGAATAAATAGCGAATTGTAATGCCTTGAGCCAGATATTGATCGATTTCTGAATGTAGTTTACGGCAATAACCACAATCAATATCAGTAAAAACAGATACCGTGTATTTTTTTATTTTCGGCTTGAAGATAATCATCTTATCTTCGCCAAGCTTATCTAATGCAGCAAGCCTACCCGCCGCTAATTTCTGCTCAGTTAAATCGGTACGCGTACCAACATCGATTAAGCGGCCTTGTAAAATGTATTTACCATCTTCTGAAGCATACAATACACTAGAACCTACCGACAATTCATAAAGCCCTGCGATTGGCGATGGCTTAATGGACTCAACTTTTAAATCTGGCATAGCTTTGCTAAGTGCTTGTTTGACAGCACTTTCATCTGCGTTTACCACCGAGAGAGACAGACTCAAAATAGCTAGCGCGGTTTTTATCGTGTTTTTCATAACAGTCTCAATAATAAGAACAAAAGGGGACGTCAAACCTAGCCTGTAATGCCCAGCCATTAAAATAGCCGCTGTATGTCTAGCACCATTGCTAACGCCATGAGGGTTAATAAGACGGCTAAGCCAGCATGTTGAAAGGCTAGCTGGACTTTTTCTGATACAGGTTTACCTTTAATGCCTTCTATAGCATAAAACATTAAATGACCTCCATCTAACATGGGAATTGGTAATAAGTTCAATACGCCTAAACTAACACTGACTAAACCTAGGAACTTAATAAACGGCACAAATCCTAAACTAGCAGTTTGACCCGCTAATTGGGCGATGCTAATAGGGCCGCTAAGATTTTCAACCGAAGCTCGACCTACCAGCATTTTACCTATCATTTTCACAGTGGTCACAGAATAATAATACGTCGTTTCAAAAGCAACAGGGATGGCTTCTAACATGGGTAGTGAATATTCTGCGCGCACCGAATTAAGCAAATCTTCTGGTACTAACACCATCGCGCCAATCTTACCTTCGGTTGTATCGCCGACTTGCGTTGGCTTTGGGATAACCGTCAAAGACATGAGCACACCATCACGCTCTATTTTGACATTAAGCGATTTGCCTGGTGCTTTTTTAACGGTATCAACCCATTGCATCCAATCATTAATCGCTACATCATCAACTGTTAATACCAAGTCACCTTTTTTGAGTCCAGCAACCTTCGCCGTACCTTCAGGTAATAATTCACCTATTATTGGTTTGAGCTTTGGTGTCCAAGGATTAAAACCTAAACGTTTATATAGCGCTTCCGGACTTTGACTGTCTGCACCGGTCAAATTAACAACTCTAAGTTCTTCACGTTCATCTAACGTCTTAACCTTAATTGTTAATTCAGTTTGACCGTCGAGCGCTGACGTAATCACCGCATTCATCGCTTCAGTCCAAGTCGGCGTCGTTTTACCATTTACCGTTAAAATTTCATCGCCTTCTTTGAAATTGGCGCTAGCCGCAATCGTGTTAGGCTCTATCGTGCCTAAAATGGGTTTAAAGCCTGTTTCACCTAGCACTAGTACTAGCCAGAACAACATAACGGCTAATGCTAAGTTAAATAAAGGCCCTGCAACAACAATAGCCGACCTGACCCATAACACTTGGCGATTAAACGCATAAGGCAAATCATCGGCTGCGACATTACCTTCTCGTTCATCGACCATTTTTACATAGCCACCTAACGGGAATACAGATAGCGCATATTCGGTTGTTTCAGGCGATTTTTGATAGGACCACACTATTTTGCCAAAGCCGATGGAAAATCTCAGAACTTTCACGCCAGTTTTGCGCGCAACCCAAAAATGTCCGAATTCATGTATGGCGATTAATAAACCAACGGCAATAATAAAGTAAAATAAGGTGTGAAGAGTTTCCATATTAATGTAAGCGA
This sequence comes from uncultured Methylocucumis sp., assembly GCA_963923905.1. Classification (GTDB taxonomy): domain Bacteria; phylum Pseudomonadota; class Gammaproteobacteria; order Methylococcales; family Methylomonadaceae; genus Methylovulum. The sequence goes on along the minus strand of CAWUNX010000117.1, from coordinate 5,386 downwards.
GTGATGATTCGTTGGGCGACATCCCTGGCTTGCTGATCGGCGGTTAATACCGTATCCAATGTATTCGCCGATTGCGCGGTGAATGCTTGCATCGTGTGCTCAATAATATAAGCAATATCAGTAAAGCGAATAGCATGTTGTAAAAATGCGGCAACGGCGATTTCATTAGCGGCATTTAATACGGCAGGCATGATGCCACCGGCATGTATCGCCTCATACGCTAGCCGTAGACAAGGGAAGCGCTCAAAATCCGGGCGTTCAAAATCCATGCGCGCAACCGCAAATAAATCTAATCCATCGGCACCGGAAGCAAAGCGTTCCGGCATAGCCAGTGCATGAGCAATTGGAATGCGCATGTCGGGCGTTCCCATTTGTGCTAATACGCTGCCATCGACATAATCGACCATGGAATGAATGACGCTTTGTGGATGGATAACGATTTGGATTTGTTCTGGCAGAACGTTAAATAACAAACAGGCCTCTATCATTTCTAAGCCTTTATTCATCATTGTTGCCGAATCAACGGAAATTTTTTTGCCCATATCCCAGTTAGGGTGAGCAACAGCTTGCGCAGGCGTTACATTAGGCAAATCGCTTAATGGCGTTGTGCGAAAAGGGCCACCTGAGGCGGTTAACAAAATGCGCCGGACTTGTTGACTGGTTATACCGGCTTGATAACCCGCAGGCATACATTGAAAAATCGCATTATGCTCACTATCAATAGGCAGTAATAATGCACCTGACTCACTGACCGCGCGCATGAAAATCGGGCCTGACATGACTAAGGCTTCTTTATTAGCAAGCAAGATGGTTTTACCCGCTTGTGCCGCCGCTAATGTCGGCAACAAGCCTGCCGCGCCAACAATGGCCGCCATCACAGAATCGACTTCAGCTAATGTCGCAACCTGGGCCAGGGCTTTTGCACCCGTTAACACCGTTAGCTGAGTTAAGCCGGCTGCTTGTGCTTTGGCTTTAAATGTCTCAGCGTTAACTTCGTCAACAACAACGGCGTAATCAGGCTGGTGCAGCTCACATTGCTTAAGTAACAAATCGATATTGTTATTGGCTGTTAATGCGACAACACGGTATTGCTCTTTATGCCTAGCGACAACATCTAAGGTACTTACGCCTATAGAGCCGGTCGCACCGAGTATGCAAATCCTTTTCATGAGATGATGCCAATATGAATTAATAACACGCCTGCGTAGAAAAACGGCGATGCCGCAATAGAGCTGTCGATTCTGTCTAAGACCCCCCCATGACCGGGCAAGATAGTGCCACTGTCTTTAACACCACGCTGACGCTTCACAACACTAAAGAATAAGTCACCGTATATCGAGATTAAGACAGTGAGTGCTGATAATAAAACAAAATCTGATGCTATCATAATGGGAAAGCGGTAGATAAAGCTCAAAACTATAGCGCATATCACGCCTGATGCTATCGCACCATACATGCCTTCAACTGTTTTGCCTGGGCTAATTTCAGGTGATAATTTAGTTTTACCAAAGCGTCTACCCACAAAGTATGCAGCGATATCGGCCATCCAAACTAAAATCAAGTAATAAATAGTCATTTCCGCGCCATATAACGCTCTTAATCGAATTAAAAACATCCAGGTTGCGACTAACACAAACCAACCCGTAACCAGCTTAAGGTTTATTTTTAACTTTACATTTAAAATACCTTCAGGAGTTCTTCTGATGATAAACATCATCACAATCCAAAACAGCACCGGCGGGACAACTAGCCATTCGATAATTCCTGAATAATTGCGCACTTCTGCCCAATCAAAACTTACTGCGATAAACTCTAAAAAGTACGTCCAAAGATGTATCCCTACCATAGGTAATAGCGTTAATACAACAAATGCAGCGCGCCGAATAGGCGAGTCTATACCTGCTAAATAAGCCCATTCCCAGGCACCGGCTAAAGTCAATATCCCAATTACGATTGATAAATACTCATCCGATTTAAAAGCAGAAAAAAGAATAATGGCGGCTAAAATCGAGCCTGTAATAATTCGCTGTATTAACATGGTTAAGTGGGTTGTAGTTATAATTTAACGGAGTTATTTTTAATTTGCTCGCCCGTGTGACCGAATCGACGCTGACGCCCTTTAAAGCTCGTAATCGCATCATCTAAGGCTTTTGCATCAAAATCCGGCCACAAGGTAGGCGTAAAATACAATTCGGTGTAAGCAAGCTGCCATAATAAAAAATTACTAATGCGTTGCTCGCCACCTGTGCGAATAAACAAGTCAGGTTCTGGCAGATCGTGAGTTGATAAATGCGCTGCAATAAGACGGTCATCGATAATAGGATTAACCAGCTCGCCTGATTGAATTTTAGTTAGGATTGTTTGCATGGCCTGAGCAATATCCCAATGCCCACCATAATTAACGGCAATAACAATGGTTAATGCCGTGTTGGTCTGAGTTTGCCGCTCACCTTCTGCCATTTTATCTTGTAATGGCTGCGAAAAAGCACTTCTATCACCGATAAAACGCAAACGTATGTTGTTTTTGTCGAGAATATTGATTTCATTTTGTAACGTCGCCAGAAATAACCCCATTAATAAAGTAACTTCTTCTTTGGGTCTACGCCAATTTTCGCTACTAAACGCAAACAATGTTAATACTTGAACCTGCTGTTTAGCACAATGCTCGACAACTTTTCTAACTGCCTTAACGCCCGCTTGATGACCTAACGCACGCGGCAAAAATCGTTGTTCTGCCCAACGCCCATTGCCATCCATGATAATCGCAATATGCTTAGGAATTTGAGACTCACTACTGGTTAAAGTGTCGCTGGTCATATCACGCGCCTTAGTGATAGCTCATAAAGACAATAAATCGGCTTCTTTGGCTTCTAACAGTTTTTCAACATCTTTAATGTATTGGTCAGTAAGCTTTTGAATTTTTTCTTCAGCTGCGCGTGCTTCATCTTCAGAAATAAGCTTTTCTTTTAAGCTCTCTTTAATTTCAGAATTAGCGTCTCGCCTTATATTGCGTATCGCGACACGCCCGTTTTCTGCCTCTTGTTTGACCAATTTAACCAAGCTGCGTCTACGTTCTTCAGTTAACGCCGGTAAAGGAACGCGGATAACCGTGCCGTTATTAGACGGATTTAAACCTAAATCCGATTTTAATATGGCTTTTTCTATCGCCTGAACCATGGTTTTTTCCCAAGGTGTGATAGATAAGGTTCGCGAGTCTTCAACAGCAATATTCGCTACTTGCGAAAGTGCTGATTCAGTACCGTAATAAGACACGCTGATTTGATCCAATAAGCTAGGATGCGCTCTACCGGTTCTGATTTTAGAGAATTCGTGTTTCAATGCCTCGATGCTTTTAGCCATGCGGGTCGCGGCATCTTGTTGAATATCATTTATCATTGTGTTTGTACCTCACTGAATTAAAGAGCCTATGTCTTCGCCTTGCATTAAGCGCATCACAGCTCCTTGTTCAAAAATATTCATAACACGCATGGGCATGTTGTTTTCTTTGCATAAAACCAGAGCAGTGGTGTCCATGACGTTCAAACGCTGATCTAATGCTTCATCATAACTTAAGCGTGGATAAAAAACGGCATCTTTAACTTTTGCAGGGTCAGCAGAATAAACGCCTTTTACTTTAGTCGCCTTAATCATTAATTCTGCATTGATTTCTATTGCTCTCAAACTAGCCGCTGAATCCGTCGTAAAAAAAGGATTGCCGGTACCCGCCGCAAAAATAACTACACGACCTTTTTCCAAATGCCTAATCGCACGACGGCGAATATAGTCTTCACAGACTTGATTAATTTTTAGCGCAGACATGACGCGAACGGGCTGACCTAGATGCTCGATAGCGTCTTGTAACGCTAACGCATTAATCACCGTCGCGAGCATTCCCATTTGATCGCCCGTCACTCTGTCTAAACCTGTGTCAGCTCGCTCAGCTCCACGCAAGATATTTCCGCCGCCTATCACTAAGCCGATTTGCACACCAAAATCTGATAACTCTTTGATTTCAGAAGCCAATCTATTAACGATAGTCGCATCAATACTGCCGCCGGTTTCGCTCATTAATGCTTCACCGCTTAATTTCAATAAAATTCGTTGGCAAATCAGTTTTGTCATAATCTCTAGTCGTTATGGCTTAGTGTAGTTGAGTTAAGAGACGGAAAGGTAAGCAATTATCTGCCGCGCACCTGTGCCATCACTTCTTCAGCAAAGTTTTCTTCTTTCTTTTCAATGCCCTCGCCAACTTCAAAACGAGTAAAACGGATAATCGTATTGCCTTTAGATGCCGCTAATTTACCCACAGTGATTTTGTCATCTTTAACAAACGGCTGACCTAATAACGTCACCTCTGCCAAGAACTTAGTAATACGGCCTTGTACCATTTTCTCGATAATTTCCATAGGCTTGCCGCTTTCAGATGCTTGCGCCATAAAGATTTCTCTTTCTTTATCTATCGTTTCTTGTGCCACTTGCTCTTCTGAAACGCAAACAGGCTTGCTTGCCGCAATATGCATAGCGACATCTTTGCCTAAATCGGGGTCCGCAACAGCGAGCTCAACAATCACACCTATTTTTTTACCGTGCAAATAACTCGCAGTGCCGCCTTCCGTTTGATATTTTTGGAAGCGTCTAACCGTAATATTTTCACCTAGTTTTGCGATTAAACCGCGACGCATTTCATCGACAGTTACGCCATCTTCTAATGGCATGGCTAAAAATTGCTCTTCCGTTGCAACATCTGAATTCAATAATGCAGCAGTAATGCTATTAACAAAGCTAACAAAGTCATCGGCTTTAGCAACAAAGTCTGTTTCGCAATTAACATCGACGATAGCAACTGCTTTGCCATCTGCACTGGTTTGTACGCCAATCAAACCCTCGGCAGCAATACGGCCAGATTTTTTATCGGCTTTTGCAAGTCCTGCTTTACGCATGTTTTCTACGGCTAACTCCATGTCGCCATTGGCTTCAACCAAGGCTTTTTTGCACTCCATCATGCCAGAACCAGTTCGTTCGCGTAACGTCTTCACCATGTCTGCTGTGATAGTATTGCTCATTCTCTTATTTCCTCGTCGTATTGATGTCACTATAAAAACGCCCCCGTGAGGAGGCGTTATGAGTTTTCTAGTCTGTAGATTAACACGTCTAAAGACGCGTAATATTATGCTTGTTCGTCAGGATTAACGGCTTCTTCAACAAAATCGTCAACTTTAGCCGATAAACCCAGCGTAGCCGTTTTAGCATCTAATATCGCTGAGCTAGCGCTTTCGCAGTAGAGTTTAATAGCACGAATGGAATCATCGTTGCCAGGAATAATATAGTCGATTTTTTCAGGTGAGTTGTTTGAATCTACTACGCCTACGACAGGAATGCCTAATTT
>CAWUNX010000116.1:0-9701 GCA_963923905.1 uncultured Methylocucumis sp. | reverse complement strand
CCTCTCTGGTCTCGTGGGCTCGGAGATGTGTATAAGAGACAGGTTTCTAATACTGCCATGCCCTCGTCTGGCTCTATCGAGGCTAAGCCTAATGCTGTCATTTTTTGCTGGTATTCATGACTACTGACGATGCCGACGCTGCCCCAATACCCCCAGTTAATGATTTTTACTGGATAAGGCACTTGTTTAGCCAAGGCTTGCGCGAAGCTGTCGGTAAACACCGTACCCGCTGCGTAATTGCTTTGACCTGGGACTTTCTCAAAAGCAATCGCTGACGAGAAAAACACCATAAAATCCAATGCTGATGCGCCGAAGACGCGCGCCATATTGACTGCGCTGTTAACTTTAGCTGATAACGCCGCGCGGAAATCAATTTCGCTCATATTGGCTACGCTTTGGTCTTTTAACACGATAGCCGAATGAATCACGCCATTGATTTGGCCCTGCTGGGCAATAATCTGTTGATAGGCCTCTTGTAGCGCTGATAAGTCGCTAGCATCGGCTTGTAAGTAACTAGGGGCTGTGCCAACTTGAGCTAATTGCTCAATCTTTTGTTGTATTGCTTTATCAAACGGACGACGGCCTAACCAGATAACACGTGCTTGATACTGATTAATTAAATACTCGCTTAATACATAACCTAAACCACCCGCGCCGCCGATGACAACATAGACCGCTTGGGAGCGGAAAACAGAGCCAGAACGCGTAGGCGGTATCGCCGGTAATAACAGGTGTTGATACCATTCAGCACCGCGATACGCCCAAACGTCACCGCGTGTATGTACTGGTAAATTCAGCATTTGTTGCCAAGGCCACGCGCTGTTGTCCATATCGAATACGCGAATGCGCCAATGCGGATATTCTTTAGCTAACGAGCCTAGCAAACCGTGTATGGCGGCATGAGCCGGTTGAATAACATCGTTGACGCGCACCGCTTGGGCGTTAACGGTAATAACCGTGAGCGCTAATTCGGTTACTGCATAACCGTTGGCTAGTAACTGTTTTATCAGTTTAAACAAGGCAATAACGCCAGTTTCTTGCGCCGCGATTAAGTCATCGTCATTATTTTGAGCCAAATAAATGACCGCCTCTTGCCCCGATTGAACGCGGTAATCACAGTCATTGGTGTAGTGCGCATCGGGTAATAACGTGTATAACTGCTGTTGTTGTGCCGAAGTCGCATTGAACACAACCGTGCGTTGACTTTGATGAATAACTTTAACTCCATCAAATTCAATGTTGTCCCAAACCGGTATAGACCAGCATAAAATCGCCTCGGATTTTGTCTGAATAGTCGGGTTTAATGTCCTAGCGGTTAACCCAATCAAACGCGCGCAGACCTGGCCTTGTTCATCACATAACGTTATATCGGTTTTGACTAAGCCGGGGTTTTGTCCAGAATATTGCGCGGCTTTATTTGGCTGTATCCATGCCCACATCTTAGCCTTACACGGGGCTAACAGGTCTAAACGGGTTAACGCAAAGGGTAGCGCAGGGGTTTCTAACTTATTTTCGTCAGCTAACACATAAGCTATTGTCGCTTGTAGCGCAGAATCAGCTAAGCTTGGATGCAATCCATAATCATTTAAGGTGTCACTTACCTCGGTAGGCAAGCGCAATGCTGCTAAGCAATCATCACCAAAACGTTTTACCGACACTAAACCTTGTTGCGCAGACCCATATTCAATGCCAAGACCTGCATAAGCTTGATAGCATTGTTCAGCCGAATACTCGACTTCAGCTATGCTATCGATTAATTCAGCTAGTGAGGGTATTGGTGGGTAAATAAGCGCTTCTCTATTCGCTAGCCCTTGGCAACATAACACCCGCTGCTCTTGCTCGATTAAAATTATCTCAAACAAAATGCTATCGGGGGCTTGTACAGATAATTCGATAACAACGGTTTTAGGGGTAGCAGCAACGATAATCGGCTGCAGCCAGGTAATATCGGTTAGCGTTAATGCGAATGACTGAGATGCAGATAATGCAAGCGACTCGGCCAAAGCCGCCCGCGCCATTTCTAAATACGCGACACCCGGCAGATAAGCTTGACCTTTGACGCGATGGTCGTTAAGAAAAAATTCGTCACCGTTAAAAACCGATTTAAACGCTTGACGTTCAAACGTAGAAATATTGTGTTGCACTAAAGGATGTAGCCATGCAGGACGACGCGTACCGGCGATAACAACTTGAGGCTTACGCCAATGCCGTTCTTCAGCAAAAGGATAACCGGGTAAACGCATGGGTTTGGGTTTTTCATGTTGATAAAACTGCCGCCAATCAATGTTTAAGCCTTTCACCCATAACGCTAATAGCTTGGCATAACGTTGTTCGATAAACCATTTGTTTACTGTCGCTTGTAAATCCGGGTCGTGTTCAAAGGCATTAACAATGTCGTGATCTAAGCTTATTTCGCCTAAATAACAACCGGCAGGTAACGGCGCTTGCTGCCGAACATGGGCGATAAAACCAGTTAACGCAACCATTAGCTCAGTTAACGAACGTACACTCACCGCAAAACGCTGTGCCATAGCTACCCGGCCTACTTGCAAGGTATAAGCAAGTTGAGTTAATTCACTAGGGTAATGTTGAATAAACGCCAATAATTGCTCGGCTTGTGCGCGTAGCCGGTCAGAATTTTTAGCTGATAATACAATGAGGTGTTCTGCATGGCTGTCAACAACATAGTCCCCTACTCGTTTATCAACATGCTCTTCAACCAACACGTGTGCATTTGCCCCACCCGCGCCAAACGATGAAATACCCGCTAGACGCGGATAGGTTTTGCCATTGATGACAGGTCTTTCCCAGGCGGTTAACTCTCGATTAACCCTAAATGGCGTTTGCTCGAAGTTTATCGCTGGATTAAGTTCGTCGGCATGTAAAGACGGTGCTAACAAGCCATGTTGCATTTGCAGTAACACTTTAGTTAAACCGGCAATGCCAGCAGCACTTTCACAATGACCTATATTGGATTTTGCCGAGCCTATGGCGCAAAATTGCCTGTCGTCCGTGTATTCAGTAAAAGCTTGCGTGAGTCCTGCGATTTCTATCGGGTCGCCTAACGCCGTACCCGTACCATGTGCTTCGATATACGACAGCGTTCTGGCATCTATATTGGCTAGGCGTAAGGTATCGGCAATTAATGCGGCTTGGGCGCGTGGATTCGGCACGGTATAACCATTGGTTTTACCGCCAGCATTCACCCTGGCAGCTTTGATAACACCATAAATTCTGTCGTTATCGCGTTGTGCTTGGGCTAGTGGTTTTAGCAACACAACACCTACGCCTTCACCATCGACAATGCCATCGGCACCGGCGCCAAACGATTTGCAGCAATCACCTGCTGATAACACCGTTAATGCCGATAAGCGCTGATATTGCATAGGGTTGACGATTAAATTAACCCCCCCGGCTAAAGCACATTCGCTGCTACCACTGTATAAACTATCTAAGGCCAATTGTAATGCCGTCAGTGAGGATGAGCACGCCGTATCTATCGCTAAGCTAGGGCCATAAAAATCCAAACTATATGAGACCCGATTAGCAATAGACGCATGGGCAGCTAATGGCGCATAACCACTGTTCATGACGCCTACGAATACGCCAATTTTACGCGCGGTTGTTGTGCTAATCGTGTTCGGCGTATAACCCGCATCTTCTAAACAGTGGTAACACGCTTGTAAAAAGAGTCGCTCTTGCGGATCCATTAACTCGGCTTCGCGCGGCGAGATATTAAAAAACTCAGCATCGAAACTTGCTACAGCATTGATAAATCCACCCCACTTGGAATAAATAAAACCTTCACGGCCTTTTTCCGCATCATAAAACTGCCGCCAATCCCAACGCTGCGCTGGAATCTCGCGTATACAATGCTTGCCTTGTGCTAGATTTTGCCAAAACTGTTCCAAAGTTTCGGCTTCGGGGTAACGCCCCGCTAAGCCAATCACAGCAATATCAGGCGGTGTTTGGTTGCTTAAGGTGTGGGTTGAAACTAGCTGTGTAACATAGGGCTGGTCTGATTTAGCGGTAATGGTTTTTAACGATTTAGCGTCAGGTTCAGGCACTAACCCAAGTAACGCACGCATATCGGTAGTACGCTGCTTAACTAAATACTCCGCTAATGCATTTAAGCTACGGTATTCAAAAAATAGCGTAGTGCTAATACCGGTTAACTGTTTTCCCAAAGCCGTACTCAGCTGTATGACCAAAATCGAATCAATACCGTAGGCTTCCAACTCTTTGTTGGGGTCTAATCTGGCAACGGGAATTTTTAATGTATCGCTAAGCAGATTTCTCAAAAATAACACGCTCGCATCGAATAGGCTTGAATCCGACCGGTGCGTTTGAATCGGTTGCTCTAGGATGGCAGGCTTGTCAATGGCTTTATGTGTGGCTAAGCGCCTTACCACACCGTCGCTTTGCGCAATAAGGATTTGATTGCCCAACCTATGCGCGTGACTAACCGGCGTTAAACAACGGTAGAAACCCACTTCAGCTAAGCGTTTAAGCCAAGAGGCTGTGCTTAATGCCGGGCTTCCCGGCAAACGCAACTCAGCATCTTCGGCTAACCACCAGCCTTTTAGTAAACCAAAGCTTAAATGGCCTGATATGGGGTTAACACTCATTTCGTTCAGTATTAACACGCCTTGTCCGGCTAATAGCGCCTTAACATGCGCTAACGTGGTTCGGATATGATGCGTGGCGTGTAGAACATTCGTGGCAATAATTAAATCATAGCCACTGGTTAAACCTTGACTATCTGGCATTGCTTCAACATCAAATAACGCTGTCCTAAACCAAGGTCGCCCGCTGCTGTAATGGTTAATACCATGGCTTAAAAACGCTTCAGAGACATCGGTGTAACAATATTCGGCAATATGAGGCTGAAATTCGGACAGTATTGGCAATACCTTTACGGTGGTCCCACCGGTACCTGCCCCGACTTCAAGTATTCTAATGGGCTTAATGCTTGTCTGCTGTTGGGCTAAATAAAGTGTCATAAACTCGCGCACTGCTATAGCCACAACGTCATTAAAATAGTCGGCGATAGGATTCGCTTGATAAATGGTTTCTACCAACGCCATAGAGCCGCCAGGAAACATCACTGATGTTGCCGCTTGCTGACCGGCTAAAATAGCTGGCAACGCTTCAAGCATAGGTTCAACTAAGCTTAACATTGGTCTTAATAATGGGTTCATAAGCCAAGCGGCACGGTGCATTTGCCAATCATGCCAAGGGTCATCGCGATAATCTTCAGGTACGCAATAATCAAACTCCCCAACACGCTCAATCAGCCCTACTCGCGCTAAGAGTGCGAAACTTTCAGCGAACCATTTATCGTATAGCTCAAGCCACAAAAGCTGTTGTTTTAACTGTTCAACGCTAAAGATCAAACCAGGTTTTAAACCAAAGCGAACCAACTGAGCTAGTAATAACCGAGCTAATAACGCCTCGCTAGCCGGAATCGGCTCAGCGGCCTTTAATACCTCTGAGGTAATAGCAAACGGCCTGTGTAGCCGTTGTGCTAACGCGTTTAAATCAACAACACCAAGTTCAGAGCTTGCAGTTAAACTCCAGGCGAGTTCAAAATTCGGTAACAGCTGAGTGTTTTCTGTCACTAGCATAGCCAATTGCGGCAACGGTGCAGCCAGTAACTGATTCAAGCCTGCCATACCTTGTTCTGGCGTAATAGAACCTAAACCAACCCGTTGCATACGCTGGCGATATTCTGCTGAGGCAACAATCCCTACCGTACCCCAATAGCCCCAGTTCATGATTTTGACGGGATAAGGTTTTTGTTGCGCCAAGCTTAACGCGAACGCATCTTTAAACGTCGAGCCTGCGGCGTAATTACTTTGGCCTGCGGCTTTGCCAAACGCGATAATCGATGAGAAAAACAGCATAAAATCCAGGTTTTCGTCACCGAAAACCTCAGCCAGATTCACGCTAGTATCGACTTTAGCGCTTAACCCAGCGATAAACTGTGACTCAGTCATGCTAGCAATGCTTTGGTCTTGTAGCACTATTGCCGAATGCACGACGCCATTGATTTCACGATAACGACTTTTAATTAACTGATAAGCATTGATTAGCGCTGTTTTGTCGGTCGCATCGGCTGTTATATACCAAGGCGGTACATCATAATGGGCAAATTCAGCGAGCTTGGCATTAATGTCAGCGCTTAATGGTTTACGCCCTAGCCAGACAACCCGCGCTTGGAAATTTTCAATGACATAGCGGCTCCATGCCATACCGATACCGCCCGCGCCGCCTAAAACCACATACACACCACGTTGTTTATACCAAGGTGTAATCGGCATCGGTGGTGTTGGACTTAACCACGGTCTTAAGACTAATTGCCACCATTGGCTATCGCGATACGCAAGCACTTCACCCACAGGTAATTCCGTCAAGGCAAATAAGTCTTGGGGTAACTGGGCAGCATCGTCAACATCAAATAAACGCAAACGCCAATGCGGTAATTCTTTCGCTAAACTGCCGATAAAACCGTGTACTGACGCATGAGTAGGTTTAAGAGTAAACCCCGGCACGCTAGCGCAATTTTCTGTGACCAGCGTCCAGGTTAACGGGTGTGTGGCAAAACCTAAACTCAATAAGGCTTTGCTTATATGAAACAGTTGCAACACGCTAGCTTGCGGCTCAATAACCGTTGCATCTGAACTGTTATTAGCAAACCATAACAGATGTTGAATAGGCATAGCGCTTAATAACGCGCTGATGTGTTCAAAGCCAGCCTGTTTAGGCAAATTAATGGCTAATAACGACGGATACTCGAGTTGTAATTGGGCCAACTGCTCTGGCGTAGCATTAATAACGACATCAGGCGCAACAAGCGCTTGCCTTAATAACTCAGCATTGAGTAACGGCTGCCAAACTGGGGCGATGAGATATTCTTGTTCAACCGAGTCCGGTATCGGCGTCTTATCTAACGAAGCTTGCACAGGCCTCGCATTAAAACCGTTTAAACGGGCGCACACCGAGCCATCTTCTAAGCACATCTCAATATCAAATTTAACGCCCGCTAAACTTTCTGTTTTAGTTAACCAACACCACAGTGACGTTTGCAAAGGCTTAAACCATTGGCAATGCTCTACCGTAAAAGGCAATACGGTTTCGTCACTCGCATGAGCAGCGGCTAGACTAAAACCTATCGTGGCTTGTAGTACGCTATCTAATAAACTTGGATGCCAATAATAGTGCTCAAACGACTCCTGTAGTGATTCGGGTAACACAATATGCGCTAACACGTTTTCGCCATTGCAATACAACTGTTTTAACGCGGACAACTCAGCACCATGTGTAATACCCGCTTGTCTGAAGCGCTGATAACATTGCTCAACTGACACACTATTATCCGCCATGCGTTCGCGTAATTGTGCTAACGCTAAGCTTTTAGGCTCAATCGTGGTCAGCAAAGATACTAACCCTTGGCTATAACACTCTGCCTCGCCGGTGTCGGTTAAGCCTTCCATGGTAAAACGAAAGCGCTGCGCCGTATCCGGTGTTAAACGAGTAAACACGCGTAAGCCATTATTTTTTAACGACAACGGTTTTAACCAAGCAACCTGTTGTAAATCAAGGGCTATAAACGATGATGATTGAGCTAAGCCATTGATTAATGCTGCAATCGCTAATTCTAAATGCGCAACGCCGGGTAAAACTTTAACCCCTTGAACGCAATGCCCGGCCAAATAAAATTCATCACCGGTAAAATCGCTTTGATAACATAAGCCATTAATATCTGAACAATTTTTATGCAGCAATGGGTGTAAATAATCGATGGTGCTAACAGGCTTAGCTGTTGCCCAATAAGCTTCTTCAGCAAATTGATAAACCGGCGCATGAATACGCTTAGGTTGCACTTCGCCATACCACCAAGGCCAATCGCGTAATCGACCTTCTACCCAGACCTGCGCAATTTCTGTTAATGCCACCTGTGTCGGTAAATCCGTTAATGCCAATGGCTCAGATACAACAGCAGAATAGATGCCGGTTAAGATTTCACCTCGGCTAAACGCGATAAGTTGTTGTTGTAATTCCGCTGCATTAGTACAGACAAAAGCCGCGCGTTCAACCATAGCCTCACGCCCTGTTTGCAACGTGTAAGCTAAATCAGCTAAATCTAAGGACTTGGTTACGCTAATATGCTCCGCCAATTTTTGTGCATAGGCATGTAAGCTTTCCGGGGTTTTGGCTGAAATAGGTATGAGATATTCTGTTAACGCCTTGTTAACTAAAGGCTCTGCAACAAACTCACTGACCACAATATGCACATTCGTACCGCTATGACCAAATGAGCTTAATGCCGCTACTAACAACTGATTCTCGCCCGATGGCTGCCAAGCCTGGGTTTCTGTCGGTAGATAAAATGGCGAACCCGCTAATTCTATTAGTGGATTGAGTTGCTCAAAATGTAATAGCTTAGGTAAGATTCGGTGTTGCATAGACAAAACCAATTTAATCAAACCTATCACGGCGGCGCTGGCTGATGTGTGACCGATATGCGCTTTGGCACTGCCTAAGGCACAAAACGCCTGTTTATCGGTAAACTGGCGAAACGCGCGTACTAATGCATTAGCTTCAACCGGGTCACCTAGCGTTGTACCTGTGCCATGCGCTTCGACATAACTAATCGTTTCTGGATTGATATGATGGCGTTGATAAAGTTGCTCGATTAAAGCTGTTTGCGCGTGTCCATTTGGAGCGGTAATACCATTGCTAGTGCCATCTTGATTAATGCCCGAAGCGGTAATCACGGCATAAATCGGGTCTTGGTCAGCTAGCGCATCTGCTAAGCGTTTTAGCACCACAATGCCCACGCCTTCAGAGAACACTGTACCGTCTGCGTTGGCATCAAAACTACGGCAGCGCGCATTGGCCGCAACCATGCCTATGCGGGTTAAACTATTCAACATATGTTGATCGAGCATCGCAAAGACACCGCCAGCCAGTGCTAAATCAGATTCACCTGTGGCTAGACTTTGGCAAGCACTATGAATCGCAACACCCGAAGATGAGCAACCGGTATTAATGACTAAGGCCGGGCCTTTTAAATTTAAAAAATAGGCTAAGCGGGAAGCAATAATCGCTTCTGATGAACCGGTAAAGGAATCATGAAAATAAGCGACTGGCTCTGCGCCGATAAATACGCCGGTCGCCGTATTCGCTAATCGCTTAGGATTAATACCGGCATCTTCTAACGCTTTCCAACCTTCTTGCAATACTAAGCGTTGATGCGGATGCATCGCTTCAGCTTCTTTAGGCGGAATATTAAAGAACCACGCATCGAAACACGCTCTTTTCGCTAAAAAACCACCTTGTGTTAATGCGCCAGATTTAGGCGCTTCGGTTTGGTAGCACTTAGGCAATTCAGTAATCGCATCGACGCCTGACACTAAATTTTGCCAAAATTGCTCAATCGTCTCAGCGCCTGGAAATTGTCCTGATAGGCCAATAATTGCGATGTGTCCGGTTTTAACTGGCTGCGGAACAACCCGTTGCTTATCACCTTCATGTTCGGTAATTTCAACAGGTTTTAGTGCAGTCAATAAAACTTCAGCCTGTTCCCGGCTAATCTCGCCTTTGCGCAGTTGCTCGATAATCGCATTAAATTCGGCATAACTCATAGAATAATCCTGTAAACATTGCTGATTCGTTACTTATGGTAAGCACTTATA
>CAWUNX010000115.1:0-9744 GCA_963923905.1 uncultured Methylocucumis sp. | reverse complement strand
TCACCCTTCTTAAATTTTAAGACTGGGGGTTTTAAATTTCGGAAATAGCCTTACCTCGATGTTTATCCTAAACCGTGCTGGAGGTAAGGCCGAAAAAGAAAAGCTACACGCCTTTGTTTATCTCATCGGCATTATTGGCACCTACATGGCGCTAGGTTTAATTGCGGGCATGACCGGCGGCGCTTTTAACGCCTTTATGCAGTCAGCGACGATTAACCTGGCTTTCGCCGCGTTTTTCGCCTTTTTCGCGTTATCGTTACTGGGTTTTTATGAACTCGCGTTTATGCAAAATGAAGTGCATTCGCTTGACCAGCATTCTGCCCGCGTTAAGGGCTTAACCGGCACTTGGCTTATGGGTACGGTTGCCGGCTTAGTCATTTCGCCTTGCGTAGGCCCTATTGTCTTTGCACTTTTATTACAAGTCGCAGACACAATAGCTGAAGAAGCTGCAGCACTCGCAGCTCAAGGCGATGAATTATCTTTTTGGGGACGTTTAAGCATCGCCGCCTCAGGTAGCGTGATCATGGCAGGTTTTGGCGCTGGCGTCGGTATGCCATTCTTCGTGATTAGCGTCGTGAAATTCAAAAAATTGCCAAAAGCGGGTTATTGGATGAACAAAGTCAAATATGCGTTTGGCTTTATGATTTTGTATTTTGCTTACACATACTTCCATAAAGGTATGGGGGTATTAGGTGCACACGATGCGACCACTTTAGCCTTAGCATTCAGCATGGTAGCGATTTGGGTCGCTGTTGTACATTGCAATGTGTTAAGTCTGTTGCCCAATGACGCACCGCCTAACCAAAAATTGCATCATTTTTGCGGCGTTTTGTCATTATTGGTCGGCGTATGGCTAGTCATTACCAGCTTAGGGCAACTCCCATTACCTCATCTAACTCAAGCCCATGCTCAAGCCCCAAGCAGCCAGCATCTACACGGTGTCAGCAATATTGCCTCAGCTCAAGCCACCGAAGAGGAGGCAGGCATCACTTGGCATAGGAGTTATGCCGCTGCGCAAAAACTAGCGCAACAAAGCAAAAAACCTATTTTTATCGATTTTTATGCGAGCTGGTGCGCTAATTGCGCCGCCTTTAAAGAAGAAGTCAAGAAAAATCAAAATCTTAACTCAGCTTTACGCAACAATGCGATTGTCGTCAAACTAGTCGACAAAGAGCCAGAATTTGAAGCATTTCGCGATAAACCTGAGCATAGACATCTCAAAATTGGTTTGCCTTATTTCGCGATATTAACACCAGACGGCAAGCTGGCTTGGTCGGGTACGGATTACCAAGCGACACAAAAAATGGTGTCTGTTTTAACCGACAAACAACTTTTTCCAAACAGCTAACAATCAACAATAAAACAAACAGAGCTTATTATGATTCGATATACACAAAAAACTTGGTCAGGTTTATTGATACTTACTGCTGCAACATTGCTAACCAACAATGCACTCGCCAGAGAAGAGTATGTTGAGCCTACCGGAGCTACCAATTGCCTTGATTGTCATAAAGACCTAGAAGGTAATGGCTATCAATCTGGCGTCTTAGAAGCTGCTGATTCGCCTTTAGGGCTGATTGAAGGCTTGAAAGCTTTCATCGATGCAAAAAATGGCACAAGCACGGAAGATACTGCTCCTGTACTGCATGCCATTAATCCGATATGGGATGTGACTGTCGGGGAATCAGCGTTAACCATACCGCTACAAGTCACTGATAAAGAAGATGATACGTTTGCCTTACATGGTACGGCACCGACAGGTTATAGCGTTTCCGCTGTTTATATCAAAGATAATCTGCCTACCGTCAATATGAAATGGTCGCCTACCGCCGCGCAGGCTAATAAAACTTATCCTATCACGCTTTATGTCCAAGAAACCGGTGATGGGCGCTCACTAAAATCCAATTCAATCAGCGCAAAGATTCAAGTATGGCCTGCCCCCACCACAAGCACTAAGCAAGTAGGAACGTTTATGCTGCAAGGCGCGCAATGGAAAAATAACACGATGACGCTTAATGGGGTGCTAACGTTCAAAAGTAATATAACGGCTGCTCAACGCACAGCCGCTTTAGCAAAACTTACCATGACCGTCACGAGTGCTAAAGGCACGGTTGTTAGCCAACCGGTTAAACTCGCCCCTAATAGCGCAGGTACTTGGACCAAGAAATTTACGCTAGGCCCAAGCAAAGTACCTTGCTCCGTGAAAATCAACTATGAAGGATTGATTGGCATGCGTCCTGTCAGCCTAGCACCAGCAGCCACTTGTGTGAAATAGACCGCTATTCTCTTTTTTGTTGGAGTCCAAAACATGTTTTGGACTCCTCAGTTTATGCAGGTGACACAACAAGCACTTGTTAATAAGGTTTCCTGGTACTTTTTACACATTTTTATAACTTTTTTATGAGTATCAACCGCAAAATAAAGTATCTGTACTTATTAACAGTCACAACCTTGTCCTTATCAGCAAACGACGCGTTAGCTTATGCAACCTTCATAGCACCAACAGGTGCGACAGGTTGCACAGATTGTCATCTGGATAACTCTGGTATTGGTTACCAGCCCGGCATCTTAGAAGCCGCCAGATCACCGTTAGGTGTTATTGAAGGCTTAAAAGCCTTTTTAAATTCTATTAAAGTAGAAACAAATACTCCGCCAGTTCTCAATGCCATTAACTCAAAATGGGATATTACCGTCGGCGAATCTGCTTTAATAATCCCGTTGCAAGTTAGGGATAATGAAGACGATACATTTGCCTTGCACGGTACCGCACCTAAAGGCCACACCCTTTCCGATATTTATAGTAAAAACGGTTTGCCAACGATAGATTTCAAATGGTTACCGACCGATGATCAAGCCAACAAAACCTATACCATCAAATTTTATGTCCGAGAGACCGGGGATAATCGCTCGCTAAAGTCCAACACCGTTAAAGCACATATTCGCGTTTGGCCAGCTCGCACCCTGACAACCAAATACATCGAAAACTTCCAGTTGCAAGGGGCGCAATGGCTTAATAACACTCTCATACTTAACGGCTCGGTAATATTCCCTAGTAACTTAACGTCTACTCAACGCCAAGCCGCGTTATCGACGTTAACAATGACTATTACCAGTGCTAAAGGTACTGTGATAAGCGAACCGGTTAAGCTTATTCTTAACATCACCGGAAATTGGACGACGAGACTCACGCTCAAAGCAAGCGAAGTGCCTTGCACAGTGAAAGTCAACTATGAAGGTCTTATTGGTATGCGCTCGGTCAGCTTAGCACCGACAGAAACGTGTGTGAAATAGCCTTTAAAATCCGGCGACCAATGTAAGGCTGGACAGGGTATTCAGAGTGCGGGACGCCGTGAATACATTTCTGTAGGCTTGGCGACAGCATCCCTGCTGCCAACACCTGCACTCTAAATGCCCTGTCTCTACTTAAAGTGTGTGGCCTAAAATCCTAACCTTATACCTTATTGGAACAAAAATGAAATTATCGAATGCTATTAAACTGTGCGCGTTATTGAGCTGGTCTAGCCTCATCATGGCCGACATCTACGAGCAGGATTTTGAGCTAAGCACAGCGCCCGGTTGGGAACCACAAGCTAAAGGCTCCTGGAAAGTGCTAGGCAATCAAGATAACCACTACTATCAAGCCAAAGCCAAAAGAGGCTCCATCGCTGATGAAGCCTATGTATCAACTTATAGTGGCGCTGAATACCAAGATTTAGACTACCGGGTATTGGTTAAAAATAACAATACCTACCCTAGCTTTGCCTTAATTAGAGCCAGCGCAGATTTTTATCGTAATCGTAATATTGGCGCAGGTACAGGTTATGCGTTTGGTATAAGAGCAGATTGCATAGTAGGTGAATTTGGCAAGGAATTCAGAATATTTAAGCAAGTCAATGGTAGTTTAATAGACATCGCCACATGGACACCTTCTGATAAATTACACTGCTCAAACAAAGGCAATCGAATGCGGATTACAGCTGTCGGCAGCACATTAAATTTTTTCTAAATGACAGTAAAGTCTTTACTTATCAAGATGATGCACCGATAAGCAAAGGGCGCATTGGTTTAATGGGTTTTAACGGGTTAGACGCACCGACCACACATCGATTCGACAACATTTATGTAACGCCTACTAATCAGTGCCCTGCACCTTAGTTTCGTTTAATACCGATTTTAGCTTTAATCTTTATCTTGCTCGTAATTCAATTTAATACGTTGTGACGTACCGGTTTGGGTTTCCACATTAACGGTATCGGTTAGTTTATGTTTTAACACCAGTACCGCTTGCTTGTTAAACAAACCCACTTTTGTGCCCACATAAAAGTCGGGTGTTAAATACTGACCTACCGTTAATAAAGTATCTTTTAGCGTACTGCCTTGTTGTACTGATAATTCGTCTATGCCTAATTGCTCGGCAACCCAACCCATTTGACCAGAGCCATAGGCTAAAGCGGCACTTGCCACCATATTACTTTCGGATTGACTGACTTGCGTTAAGGGTTTACCGGTTAATAAATAGGCTAACGCATCGGACTCGGCTAAAGCAGGCTCTGAGCTAATCCGCGTTTGTGGCGCTTTTAGCGGCCCGGAAACTGATACCACCGCTGTCACTTTTTTATCTTGCGATAACCGTGCGGCTTCAACATCTAGCCAAGGATTGTCAACCGGCCCGTTAAAAATCAACCGGCCTTTACGCACGGCTAAATTCTGCCCGTAGCTTTCATAACTGGCCTTGAGCATATTCACATCACCATGCACTTTCAAGGTATCCTGTGCGCTGACAATTTTAAGCGCACCGGCTAATTGGGTTTTTAGTCCTTGACCGGTAAAACTGACTTGCTCACCTAACTCGACATTGATTGTGCTGTTAATGCCATAAGTCTTCACAGCCTTAGCCTCTTCGGGCTTAGGCTGGTTTAAAATGACTTCGTCTTGACTAACAACAACAGCCGATTTAGGCACTTCTTTTATCGCTAATTTAGCGTAAGGGATTTTTAAAGTACCGTTTAGCGTCGCTTGCTGGCCTGCTTGGCTAAACGTTAAATCAGGTGTAATGCTGACTTCAGCTTCGGGTAGCTTAGCCACTTCAAATTGCTTACCGGTTAGGCTTAATTCCATTGGCCATCCGGCTAAAGGTTGCATGAGAACATGACCCGCCAGTTGCAGACTACCATTGCCAGATGAGGCCGAGCCTTGTATTTGCAAGCGTTCAGACTGCGCACCGTCCGCTATTGCGCTTAGTTTGACATTTTTTAACACAATACCGAGTGGATTAACTTTTGCGCCTGCCTCATCGATAACGACTTGCCCGGTTAATAACGGCGCATTGAGCTGACCTGCGACATTTAAATCAGCTTGCACTCGACCTTTAAGCTGACTCAGTTCGGGTAAAAAGGGGTCTAGCCAAGCGGTATCGCTCATTTGCAACCCCAGATGCCCTTGTAATTTTTGGCTAGCCGTGGAAAGTTGGAATTGTGCTAAACCCTTATCGTTACCCGTTAAGCCCAGCGTCATTTGTCCTGTGAGTTGTTCGCCGTCTAAACCGGCATTAAGCGTAGAACGCGTTAATTCAATCGTGTGGACTTGCCGCCGTTGTTTAACCTGCACAATGGTTTTATCGCTAGTATTAAAGTGAAACTCACCTGTTAACGCATTTTTTTGTTGTGCTATATCGGCGCTTAACTGCAATTCAGATTGCAACGAAAAGGTTTTATCTAAACCCGATGCGCTTGGCAAAAACGGCTTTGCGGTAGCATTAAGTTTTATATGTTGGCTTTGCTCGGCTGTGGCGTCGATTTGAATATCGGTTAAGCCAATATGGGTACTGGTTACCATGCCGTCATGCCATGTTAGCTGACCAGTTAATTTCGGCTTTGCGAGTTGACCGGCTAAGGCAATATCAGCATTTAATACACCTGAGGTGATACTGGCTTCGGGTAAAAACGCATTTAGCAATTGATAGGAGCTAAGCTTAGCATTAATCTGCCCAGATAATGCTTGCGGCGCGGTTAGCCCTAAATTCACTGCGCCGGTTATCTGATTATTGCCCTCATAGCTGAACGCCAGCTCGGTTTTTAATTGCTGAGCCGCTAACACGCCTTTTACGGCTAGCTCGCCTAACGCAAGCGTTGCAGGTTGTTTTACGCCATTAACTGTTAGGGTTGAGCTAGGTACGGTCAGTTGATATTGCCCTGACCAACCGTTTTTAGCATCCGATTTCAACTGTACATCACTATTTAATACTGTGTTGTTAAAGGTAACCGCATGATTGGGTACGATTGGATTCAGTAACGCCAGCGGCAAGCCCTGGCTTGTGAAACTCGCCATGATGCGTTGCGCATCAGTATATTCACCCGCAACACAGACCCGTGCTGACGTTTGGCTTAAACACAATGGCGCTAGCTCAACACTTAGCGCCTTTGCTAACGGCTTTGCTTTTAGCGCAACCGATGCTTGGACGTGCCAATCCCCCGCACGAGTTGCTGTTAACGATAATTCCGTGAGTTGACCTAACCAGCTAGGCTTATTCCACTGACCTTCGAGGGCTAGCTTTAACTGACCATAATTGCTGTCAATCTGGCTTTGTGCCTGTTGCTTATTAAGATTACCGACAATATTGATAGCTGCTTTAGCGATTGCTAAGTCATTGCTGTGAACAGCATCAGCCTTGAGTTCGATGCGAGAGTTTGGGTCTTCTGACTTAACGTCAACAAACAATGCTAGAGTTTTAGCGCTATGTTGTTGAAAATGTAGGTCTTGAGCCGATAATTGCGCATTCACATCAGGCATAGGCCAATGCCCTTTAAGCGTTGTTTCACCGTTTATTTTACCGGCTAAGCCCGGCCATAAAGCCGATAATTCTGGCATATCGGCGTTTATGGTTAAATCGGCTTGTTTAAGGCTTAGCACACCTTGGCTTTTAAGCTGATTACGGCCTATTTTTAACGTAAAGGGCTTAATCGTTAATTGGTCTTGTTGATATTCCACTAAGCCTTGCGCCGTTATCGGCTGTCCGCGTAGCGTACCGTCGATTTTGTCAATCTGTAGGCTGGCTTGCCAGTCTTTTTGATACTGTCCGCGTAATTGACTGGATAGATTTAATTGGCTAGGAAAATCAGCTGCGAACAAAGCTAAATTAAATGCTTTGGCGTTAAGCCCTATGTTAAATGCCAGAAAGTTTTGCCAACTTACCTCGCCAGTGATTTGGCACTGACCATCAGCCGTTGTTAGCTGTAATGGTTTAAAACTAAAATCGGTTAAACTGCCCTGCCCTTGTAACGATATTAACCCTTGCTTGACGTGCAGGCTAGATAATTGCGCGCTGGCGTTGACCTGATAGGCGTTTAGCGTACCGTTGATTTCAAGCCGTCCTTGTTGACTTTGCAGTTGCGGCGTAGCACCAGTTAACGGCCAACGCAGTTGTTGCCAAGTATTGACCGATTGAATCGTTGGCGTAGTCAACAGTTGGCTAAGCTCGGCTTTGGATTGAATGGTAAAAGGCTGTTTAATTTCATGCTGTAGCATTAACCGATTAATATCGCCGGTTACTTGCAACTGGCCTTGCCATGTGCCTAATTCGGCATGAGCATAACGCCAATCGCCTTGTAGCTGCATAGGAAAACCAGCGCTTAAATTGACTGTGCCGGTTGCATTGGCATGAGTGCCGGGTAAATCAACTGTCAATTGTTGCAGCATTACTTGGGTATCTTGGCTTTCTAATACCAAGAGTATTTTGTCCAACTTTACCACTGAGCCTTTATTAATTAACTCTGTATCATCAAGCTGCACATGCTTAAGCTGAACGGATAAAGGTAAACGTATGCCTTGTTGCCAGTCAAATGTCGATGGCTGAGAAGGCTTAGTGGGATGTGGGGTAATCGTTAGTTTTTCAGTCGTGAGCGCATCTATCGCAAGAGTTCGTGATAGCAGCTCATCGGCTCGCCAAGCCAGATGAATCGTATCAGCGCTTAATGATAAGTCTGGGCTTTCATAACGTAAGCCTGTTAGTGTTATTTCTGATAATAACGTGCCGCTAAGCGTGGTTAAGGTTAATCCAGGTATTTGGTTTAATAGCCAACGCGTTCCGCGTTCACTCGCGATAACACCTATCACAGCAGCTATAGGTATAACACAAGCCAATAGTATAACAATGGCGGCTTTTAGCCATTTCATAGCCTAGCCCCAGCCGCAAAATGAATTTGAAATGTTGAATCAGACTCGTTCATCGGTAAGCCGACATCGATACGCACCGGCCCTATCGGAGAATACCAACGCGCACCTATACCCACACCGGTTTTTAACTCTATAGTATTGTATTTAAAGGCATTACCAGTATCGATAAATGCCGCGACAGCCCAATCATCGAGGATAGCTTGTTCGTATTCAAAACTAAATACCGCTAAAAACGTCCCACCAACCACCGTACCCGAACTGTCTTTAGGGCCTAATTCTTTGTAAGCATAACCGCGCACACTGCTAATGCCACCCGCATAAAACCGGTTCGTCGTGGGTAAGCGACTAAACGGGTCAACCCAGGTTGCGCCTAATTCGGTACGCGCTATCCATTTACTACGTTGCTTAGTCGAGTTGTCTGCACCTGATGACCAAGGCGCTGGCGTAATGTAAATCGCTGACAGCAGTGCTTGTGCAAAGCTCACATCCGATAATAAGGCTTTATAACTACCTGTTAAATCCATCTGTACTCGATAGCCACGGTTAGGTCTGAGCAAGTTATCAGACACTGAGCGTAACCAACTTACGCCGGGTGCCAATACTAGCGTATTACCGGTTGTCGTACCGGTATCGAAATTTTCATAGCTATAATCTAAAAACAACGTTTGTTTCCAGCCGCTACGAAATAAATGCTTTAACCGCGCGGAGATTTTACCGGTTGCAGAACGGTAAGTGTTGGTGTCTTCCATCTTGCCACCTGCGCCAAAGCTAAACGCATCAAAGACCGGATTTTTAAGCGGTACGACATACTCGGCATCAGTTGTTGATAACACCGGTGATAAATCCATGTTGGCATTAAGCAAATGGCCTAAGCGATTAATCCTACGGTTACTATACGCCGCACTACCGAGGGGGCCTATATCGGTATCAAATCCAGCACCAAAGCCATAATGATGTTTACTTTTAGGTTTTAACTGAACCGTAACCGGGACGTGTTGCTGGACGATATGCTCTAAATCAGGGCGAATCGCAATGCTATCGAAATAACCGCTATTTGATAACGCATTGTAAGTATTGGCTATGTGTTCGCTGCTATAGTAGTCGCCGGTTTTCATATCTAAAAAGCGCGCGACCAAACCAGGCCGTAATATGTCCTGCTCAACCGTGAGCTTGCCAAAACGCATACGCGGACCCGAATCAAAGGTCAAGATTATTTCAGCGCCATTGTTTTCTTTATCAATCAGTAATTTTTTTTCGATAAACTGCGCAGATAAATAACCTTGGTCTTGCGCTAAGGTATTAAATTTACTTTTAATCGACTCGTAAAAGTCATGGCGTAACGGCTGTGTTTTTTGCGCCACCAGCGTTTCACGCAATTCGTTAAAATTCTTATCAGTAGAGGCCGCACCGATTAGCGTAATTTGGATATTTTGAATGATGGTGCGCTCACCGGGCTGAATCCTAAATTCAGCCAGCCAACAACCCGATTTAATTGTTAAGGTTTTCTCGACAATAGCATGATAATAGCCCAACGCGCGCAGGGCTTGGTCAATATCGGCATCGGCTTTATCA
>CAWUNX010000114.1:0-9749 GCA_963923905.1 uncultured Methylocucumis sp. | reverse complement strand
TTGTTGGGCGATTTTTCTGAAGTATAAACCGAAAAGCTAAGCGCGTGGAGTATATGCAATAGCATTCGTTACATCACTGGCGCTTAAAGTAAGTGCTGAGCTAAACGTATTATCATCGTCGAAGCTAATCATGCCGTTGCTAATGCTATGGCTTTTGATAAGTCCGAAGTCACTGCCATTTGCGCTTTCTACATCGGCGGCAATTGCAACCGATACCAAATCTAATTGGTCGGCACCTGTGGTATTAATACCGTTAGTTAACGCAAAATCGACAAGATTATCGTAAGCGGTTGTTGTGCTATCACCGACTTGGACTTGTACGGTATCGGTGGCGGCTGTATTTTCAGTTAATAGCACGGTGTCTTTGCCGCTAGCCCCTATGAGTGTGTCAGCGCCATCGCTACCTTTTAGCGTGTCATTACCAGCACCGCCGTTTAAAAGATTGGCTGCGTTATTGCCTTTTAACGCATTATTTAACGTATTGCCTGTGCCATTAAGTGTTTGCGAACCAAGTAAGGTTAAATTTTCCAGATTTGCCGCTAAACTGTAGCTTATAGTGCTACTAACGCTATCAGTACCGGCATTATTCGCTTCGACAACGCTATCACCGGTGTTTTCGACGACATAACTATCATTACCATCACCGCCTGACAGCGTATCGGCACCCGTACCGCCGTTTAAGATGTTATTGCCCGTATTGCCGGTAATGAGATTGGCTGAACTATTGCCTGTCGCATTAATATCAGAACTCCCCGTTAAATTTAATTGTTCGATGTTAGCGCTTAAGCTGTAAGTAACCGAGCTGTTCACGGTGTCAGTGCCTCCAGTAGCTGTTTCTACGATGACATCATTAGTATTATCGACAGTATAACTATCATTACCGTCTCCCCCTGTCATCGTGTCTACACCTGCTCCACCATTAAGCTGATTGGCTGCGTTATTGCCAGTGAGTTTATTATTGGCTTGGTTACCTGTTGCGTTTAATGCGGATGTTCCGGTTAGTAGCAAATTTTCGATATTGGCGCTTAACGTGTAAGAGACTGAACTATTAACCGTATCTGTTCCGCCACCAGCGGTCTCAGCGATAACATCGCCGATATTATCAACCGTATAGCTGTCGTTGCCTTTAGCACCAGTCATGGTGTCAGCGCCTAAACCACCATCTATCGTGTTGCTCGCATCATTGCCTTGTAGCGCGTTGTTCGCATTGTTGCCTGTGCCACTTAATCCTTGTGTGCCGACTAATACTAGATTTTCGACATTATTGCCTAAACTGTAGCTTATTGAACTAGTGACCGTATCATTACCGGCATTATTTTGTTCAATCACGTTATCGCCAGCGCTATCGACAATATAGCTATCATCGCCTAATCCACCTTGTAAGGTATCGGCACCGTTGCCGCCATCGAGTTTATTATTGGCATTATTGCCGGTAAGTTGGTTATTGCCTGCATTGCCTTTGGCATTAATCGCTGCATTTCCCGTTAAGCTTAAGCTCTCGATATTTGCCGCTAACGCATAAGTGACGGAGGTCGTCACGGTATCATTACCTTCTCCCGCGAGTTCGGTGACTACATCATCAGCGCTATCAACCGTGTAAATATCGTCGCCCAGACCGCCGATTAACGTATCTATACCTGCCGCGCCATTGATATGATTGGCGGCGCTATTGCCTTTAATAAGGTTGTTTTGGTTGTTACCGTCACCATCAATGGCTTGATTGCCGGTTAAGGTTAGGTTTTCAACATTATTGGCTAAACTATAATTCGCCGTGCTGATTGCGGTGTCATTACCGCCATTACTGGTTTCGTTGATTTGGTCAGCACTATTATCGACACGATAAGTATCATTGCCATCGCCACCATTTAGCGTATCGATGCCTGTGCCGCCGTCTAAAGTGTTATTGCCGCTATTGCCGGTAAGTGTGTTATTTAAGCTATTGCCTGTGGCCGTTAAGGCATCGCTACCGGATATTTGTAATTGTTCCAGATTTTGCCCTAGGCTATAGCTGATACTGCTAATGACTAAATCCGTACCTTCGTTAGTATTTTCGCTGACGGTGTCGGTAGTATCGGTAATTAAATAAACGTCGTTACCTTGGCCGCCGATTAAGGTATCAGCCCCTAAACCGCCGGTAAAGGTGTCGTTACCCGCTAAGCCGCTTAGCGTATTATTAGCGCTATTACCCGTAATTTCGTTGTCGAGTTCATTGCCGGTGCCTGTGCTAGCACCGGTTAATAAGGCCAGGTTTTCTAAATTATCGGCTAATGTGTAACTAACCGAGCTTAACACGGTATCGGTGCCGGCGTTGGCGGCTTCTATAATTTTATCGCCAAGGTTGTCGATTAAGTACAAGTCATCGCCAGCGCCTGCGCTTAAGGTATCCGCACTGGCTAAACCGACTAACGCATCGTTGCCACTCGTGCCGATTAAATTGTCCGGATTAGCCGTGCCGACTACGAAGTTGCTTAAGAAATCGCCGTCAGTAAACTCAACTCTGTCTACTCGGTTGGCCGCAGTAGCAAAATACCTATCGATGTATATTTGATCGCTGCCGGTGTTAATCGTAAGCGAATCGCCAGGTTGATTAATCGCAGTAATGTCTATCAACGCGACATTGCTATACCTCAACACATCGATGTTTTGATCAGAGCCAGAATTAGAAATCGTGTCTTGACCATCGCCGCGTTGCACCAGATATAAATCTGCGCCTAAGCCACCATCCATCGTGTCTTTGCCTAAGCCGCCAATCAACGTGTCATTACCTTTATCGCCGCCTACAAAATCGCTATCGCTGCCGCCATCTTCGTAGTCGTTGCCGTCGCCGCCCGACATATTGTCATTTGCTTCATCACCAAATAACATATCATCGCTCGCCAGACCGCTTAAATTGTCATTACCCAAACCTCCGTGCAGCGTATCGCTTAAATTAGCACCGTACATTTGGTCGTCTCCGGCTAAGCCGAATAAGGTATTATTTTGTCCATCATAAGCTTGTTCGTAATCATTGCCGCTGGTTCCTTGCAAGACTTTTAGCTTAATGTCATCAACTGTCCATATCACGCCGTCGCTGAATTCGATTCGGTCTATCCGGTAATCGGCGTTTCCAAAAAAATTAAAAACGCTTAAACTGCTACCTTTTCCGTACAATAGGTATAAAGAATCAGTATTGGCTTTTTCTAATCCTCTGGTCATGACGACTTCGGTGGAAGCCACGTCGGTGAATTTAACCGTATCCGTAGTGTTGCTAGCGTCATTATTGGCGATAGAATCGTTGCCGCCGTTTTTAGCAAAGATATAGGTATCGTTACCAGCATCGCCAATTAACTGATCACTTCCTAGACCACCGATTAAGGTATCGTCTCCGCTACCTCCGTAAATATAATCATTACCACCTGCGCCACTCAGCGAATCATCGCCGCCATTGCCGTAAATTTCATCGTCGTTATTTGTGCCAGAATAAGTGTTATTACCGTTACTGCCGTTGTATGTTGCCATTGTGACTCCCAAAGAAAAGAAGAAGAGAAAAACCTGTGGTGTGTACTCTGTGGCTGAATGACACCAAATAGACAGCCATCAATATAGCCTATTTTACTCATCTAAAACGTTTACGTTATCAAGTAATTTAGGCACTTGCTCATTAATGGCATGAACAACTGTTATATCCAGTTTTTCCAACCAATGCGCCGGTAATTGCTCAAAACCGTAATGAGCACCTGCGAGCATTCCTGCTAACGCGCCAGTAGTGTCGGCGTCGCCACCTTGGTTGACGGTAGCGATTAAGCACTCGCTAAACGATGACGTGGTAAAAAAGTAATGCAAGATTGTTTGCACAGTATCGACAATATAGCCAGACGCTTTGCCAGGATAAGGCTGAAAGGCAAATACGGGAAACTCGCTAATTAGCGCATTAACCCTTGTTTGGCACGTTGATAAATCGTGTCCAAGCAATAACAAGCGCGTGATGTCTGCGCAAGCGATAGTCGCAGCATCAGACAGGGGATGGTGATGAGTGATACGTGCTTGGGCTAGACTCCAAGCGGCTAAATGCTGAGGCTTGTTTAAACAGGCTAAGATAATGGGAAGGTTACGCATTAAGCCACCATTGCCCGCCGACTGCTCATGGAACGGCGCAGTTAAACTGCCGGTATCGCGGTAACGTAGCAAGCCTTGTCTACAGGTATTGCCAACATCGGGTGGCTGGCTGTTTAACCAAACCAAAAAAGCATCGGCAATAGCCGATAAATCGAAACTGCGTTGTTCAATCAACGCGTTGCCTAGTGCTAAGGACATTTGGGTATCATCAGTAACCTGACCAGGCGCTAAGCCTAACCAACCGCCACCTATTATCTCTTTATGGATACCATAGCGACGTTGAATTTGCTTAGGCGACATAAATTCGACGGTTGCGCCTAAAGCATCGCCCAATGCAAAGCCTAAATATGCGCCTAAGGCGCGATTGACTATTTCATGGTGCATTTATCCCCCTTGGATTTAACTCTGACGTGCAAAATTAGGTTTGTACGCTAAAAAGCGATACGGCTTAATATGACGCAAAACCGAGTAATCGAGTAAACTATAGCTGTTCATTTATAGGTTTTTATCATGACGACAGCAAATAACGTACATTTACACGAAATCAATAAATTCGGTGCGATGGCCGAACGTTGGTGGGACCCTGAAGGCGAGTTCAAAACGTTACATCAAATCAATCCGTTACGCTTGGAATTTATCCGTCGTTTCGCCGATTTAGCCGGTAAGCGCGTGGTCGATGTCGGTTGCGGCGGCGGTATTTTAACCGAAGGTTTAGCGCAACAGGGTGCTGAGGCCTTAGGTATCGATTTAAGCCCTGAATTAGTTGATATTGCTGAGCTACATAGTCTCGATACCGGAGTGTCTGCGCAGTACCGCATGGTTAGTGCGGAACACTTGGCGGACGAGCAACCTGAGGCTTTTGATCATGTCACTTGCATGGAGATGTTAGAGCACGTGCCTGATCCAGGCTCAATTATTGCGTCTTGTGCCAAGCTCGTAAAACCAGGCGGCATGGTGTTTTTTTCAACGTTGAATCGCGACCTGAAAGCGTATTTATTAGCGATAGTCGCAGCTGAGCATATTTTGCGCATGTTGCCTAAGGGTACGCACGATTATAAAACATTTATCAAACCCTCGGAGCTAAGCCAAACAGCTAGAGCGGTTGGCTTGGTGCTTAAAGGCATGGTAGGTATTGAATATAACCCGTTAAGCCGACAATTTTATTTAGGTAAAGATATTAAAGTAAATTACCTAGCCGCCTATCAAAAATGCGAGTGAGGTCTGTGAGTCATTTAAATTTGTCTTGTGTGTTATTCGATTTAGACGGCACACTTGTCGATACTGCACCGGATTTGCTAGCGGCGTTAAATTACGCCTTACAACAACATGGATATGCGGTAATCGATACGCAAGCGATAAAACCGTTTATTTCCTTTGGTGCAGCTGCGATGATTAAGAAAAGCCTTGGCGATAACGGCAACGAAATTGACCATGCACCAATGCTAGCAACTATGTTAAGCCATTATCAACAGCATTTAGCCTGCCATAGCCGATTATTTGACGGTATGGCGGAGTTATTAGCTGACATAGAAGAACAGGGCATAAAATGGGGCGTGGTCACCAATAAACATCGTTGTTATACCCAGCCATTAATGTCTGCCTTAGGCTTAACTCAGCGGGCAGCCTGTATCGTTAGCGGTGATGATACCCCTTTCCCTAAACCTAATCCCGCGCCACTTTTTGCGGCTTGCCAACAAGCCGGAGTCAGCGCGTCGGAATGTGTTTATATCGGCGATGCCAGCCATGATATTACGGCCGGTAACAGCGCTAATATGACAACACTGGCAGCGGTGTATGGCTATTTAAAACCTAACGATACGCCAGAACTATGGGGTGCTGAGCTATTAATCCATTCACCTACGCACTTAGCTGATTGGCTAAAAGAGATACTATGCCGTTAACGCATTCTGTGATTTTAATTACTGGGGCAGCCAGCGGTTTAGGACGAAGTGCCGCTTTAGCACTGGCTAAACAAGGCGCACATATTATTTTACTCGACCGCGACTTAGCCAAACTTGAGCAAACTTATGACGCAATTGTTGCCGCACATGGGCCTGAACCGATTTTATATCCGTTCGACTTAGCCGGTGCGAACGAAGATCAGTATCAAGAACTTGCCGATAAAATTCTGGAAAAATACGGCAGTTTGCAGGGTTTACTGCATTCAGCGGCAGACTTTAGTGCGTTTACACCTATCGCGCAAACCAGTACTAAAATCTGGTTACAAAGTATGCATGTTAATCTGAATGCGGCATTTTTATTAACACGCGTGTTATTACCCGTACTACAAAACAGCAGCCATGCCTCGGTAGTCTTCACTAGCGACTCTGCCGTTAAAACGCCTAAAGCGTATGCCAGCGCTTACGGGGTAGCCAAAATTGCATTAGCAGGATTGGCAGGTATATTAGCAGAAGAACTTGAAGCGGCAGGTAAAGTCCGGGTTAACATGCTTGTTCCAGGTCCTGTTGACTCACCTATACGCAAAAAAGCCTATCCTGGCGAAGATAAAACCAAGTTACCTAAACCCGATGATTTAGCCAGCGTGTACCAGTATTTGTTTGGCGCGGCTAGCATCGGTGTCACCGGTCAAACTATCGAAGCGCGTACTTTTCATTTATAACCATGTCTGAATCACAAATAATTAGCTTAACCCGCGATGTTAACATCGTTACTATACCTGAAGGTTTGGTCGGCATGTTGCGCCAAGGCCAACAAGTCACTATTCACCAAGCGCTAGGCGATAACTACACAGTATTAACCGACTACGGTCATTTAGTGCGCATCGCTGGCAACGATGCCGATGCCTTAGGTCTTGAGCTCAAAGCCTCTACTCTTTTAAGCTCAGAAGTTAATAAAGACGCCATAGAACAAAATTGCTGGGATGTCATGCGGGGAGTGTATGACCCCGAAATTCCGGTGAATATCGTTGAGCTAGGCTTAGTCTACCATTGCCACGTTACTGAAACAGCGCCTGGGCAGTTTGACGTCCATATTATGATGACATTGACCGCGCCAGGCTGCGGTATGGGACCTGTGATTCAAAGCGATGTTGAACGCGGCATTGCTGAGTTACCTGGCGTTACCCGCGTTAATGTAGAAGTCGTGCTAGATCCACCGTGGTCGCGCGACATGGTGTCTGAAGTGGCTAAATTACAATTGGGGTTGTTTTAACCCCGTTGTAATTCTAGGCGTCGTAACTGACTCCTAAGCCACCTAAGCCACAATATCCCATGGGCTCTTTCGCTAAATACTGTTGGTGGTAGGTTTCTGCATAGTAGAAGTCGCTAGCCGGTAAAATTTCTGTGGTAATCTGACCAAATCCCGCACGGGTTAACCGCTCTTGGTAATGTTGCTTTGATGCTTGTGCTAACGCGAATTGCTCATCATCATAGGTATAAATGCCAGAGCGGTATTGCGTGCCTATATCATTGCCTTGACGCATTCCTTGGGTGGGATTATGCGATTGCCAAAACACTTTAAGTAGCTCTATATACGATGTTAGCGCGGGGTCGTAAAATACTTTAACGACTTCATTATGACCGGTAAGCCCTGTGCATAGCTCGTCATAAGTTAAATTGGGAGTAAAGCCACCGCTATAGCCCACTGCGGTGCTATAAATATTAGGCACACACCAAAATCGCCGTTCTGCGCCCCAGAAACACCCCATGCCAAATAAGGCCGCTCGAATATGCGTTGGCGGTGAAATAATGGGATTGCCATTAACAAAATGCTGATTCACGACGGGTATAGGCGTCGTGCGCCCCGGCAACGCGTCCTCAGGTTTAGGCATGAGTACTTTTTTTGCGAAAAAAACATAAGCGACGACCTCTTAAAAATACCCACAAAGTTCAGGGTAACAAAGAAAACAGCCAGTATAATAAAGCATTATTTAAGAGAGACGAATATGATTGAACACGATGTATTAAGACGCTTTATCTTTACTGAGCTAGGTGTGCGCGGCGAATGGGTTAAGCTGACCACAAGCTGGCAAACGGCTAAGCAAAATCAACAAGCTCCAGAAACCGCAATAGCGTTACTCGGCCAAGCGTATGCATCCGTGGCGTTATTATCGGCCATGATTAAATTTACCGGTTCCATGATTTTGCAACTGCACGGCGATGGTGAATTATCAACGTTAGTGGCACAAGCCACGCATGAGAGAAAAATCCGTGGCTGTGTGCGCTGCGTAGAAGGAGCAAGCGGCGCAACATTTAACCAATTAATTGGCAATGGTCAATTGGTGTTAACGGTAGATACTAGCAAAGGTGAACCTTACCAGGGAATTGTCAGTCTTGAAGGTGACAGTCTGGCGCAAATTGTCGAAAATTATTTTAGCCAATCCGAGCAATTAAAAACGCGTTTATGGCTGTTTGCCAATGACACCACGGCGGTAGGCTTATTGCTGCAAGAAATTCCAACCGCTAAACCTGAGCAAGACGACTGGGAACGTTTATCGTTATTAGCTGACACGTTAAGCACCCATGAGCTGCTCACGCTAGATTGCCCTACACTATTACATCGTTTATATCATGAAGATGACTTGCGGCTATTCGACGCTGAGCCTATTACCTTTGAATGCTCTTGCTCTAGGTCACGCATTGAAAAAACCTTGTTAGCGATAGGACGTAGCGAATTGGAAGCAATTTTAAGCGCTCGTTCTAATGTCGAAGTGGTGTGTGAATTTTGCGGTGCTAAGCACTTATTTGATTTAATCGACATCGAAGCGTTGTTAAAGCAAAACGGCGCCAGCCTCGATTCCACGACTCGACATTAACCGAACCCTATGCGAATCCTTCGTGTCTTTTTAGTACTGTTCTTGGCATTAAGCTTATCGGGCTGCTTGTATTGGCTAAGAGCTTATCGCACTTATTTGCAAATGAGTGAGTTTGACAAATACTTTGCTGTTGTCAGTGAGCAGGATTTTACTTTGCAATTTAAGCAGCCCGTCATGTACAACATGGATTTTGTTGCGTTAGCGAATCTTTATCCCTCAGATGATAAACCTACCTCAGACGGTGGGCGCGTCTGGCGTTATTGGTTTCGTAAAGTCGATGCGGCGAATAAACCGGTGCAACCTGAGGTTAAATTTTACTCAGAAATGCAATTTAATCCCGATAAGCGCTTAACGGCATGGTCATTCTCACCTCTGTTTTTAGAAATAGCACCCGCTGAATTTTTAGAAGTGTCGTTACGCTCCATCGCAGGTGCCGATATAGACAAAGAGAAAAAAACGCTTAAAGCTAATACCGAGCTAGTTGGCAAAATCCACGCAGAGCTGCCTAAAAAAGACGCTGTTCTGGCCAAACTAGGCCCACCATTAAGCGTACAAGATAAACCTGATGAAGAAATCTATATTTATCATTTTCTACTCGATACGCCACGCATAGAACCCGGCTATGAAGCTAACTCGCTAAACGAAGTTAAGTTGAGTTTTGATAAAAACCGGCATGAGTTGTTTAACATGGCCGGTAATTTTGCCGGGTTAAAAGTGGCGATTGATTATCGGAAGTATTTGGCGAGCAGGTAAATAGGAATGGGGAGTGATGAGCTAGGCAATAACCGCATTATCGACAATGAATGCCTCGGCTACAGCGGCAACCCCCAGCATAATTTCCTTGGCTTTAGTCTGTCTCTTATACACATCTCCGAGCCCA
>CAWUNX010000113.1:0-9766 GCA_963923905.1 uncultured Methylocucumis sp. | reverse complement strand
GTCGATGAGGTAAAAAAATTGGAAATACCTTGGCATGGTTACGCTGTTTTAGTAAGTCGGAGCGGTAGCTTGTTGGCGCTTCCCCAATTCGCTGAAAGCGAGTGGGGAATACAAGGGTTAACTCAATCCAACTACACCGGCGCAGTAACGCAAAATACATTTAGAGCGGAACAATTCAACATTAATTCTAAACCAGCAATAGCAAAATTAATAAACGCCAAGGAAAAAGGTATTGAGCATTTTTACTTGGCGAACAATGTATTAATGGCTTGGGCTACTATTCCGGTTACCGGTTGGA
The DNA here is from genome assembly GCA_963923905.1 of uncultured Methylocucumis sp. Classification (GTDB taxonomy): domain Bacteria; phylum Pseudomonadota; class Gammaproteobacteria; order Methylococcales; family Methylomonadaceae; genus Methylovulum. The sequence continues at coordinate 9,468 of CAWUNX010000113.1, read as the reverse complement.
AAATTTTTATCATAGCGCCTGAAGAACAAATTTTTCAACCCGCTAATTCACTTGCTGATCGCCTCAATCAGATTGCCTTCTTGATGATCGGGGGTATGCTCATTTTTTACACGGTATTCTTAATGGTCTTATTTCGACGGGCGCGAACAATGAGCTTATCGCTATCTGATCCTTTGAAAAAAATTGATTCCATGGTCGCCGAAATTGCTGCGGGCACATCGATTTCCACACAGCATGAATTCCCCGTCGAAGAACTCAACTCAACAGCATCCGGCATTTTGGATATGGGCATGCAATTGGGATTGGCAAAAAAAGCCAGGGACGAAGCTACAGAAGAATTGCAAAGAAAATCTGAGCAGTTGCAGGTTATTTTCGACGTGAGTCCGAGCGCATACTTATTGATTAATCATAATCAACAGGTTGTATTAACCAATAACGCTTTTAGTGAATTGCTGGCAATTTCAAAACAAGAAGCCTTAACTCTGTCTGAAAACGAGTTTTTGACACGCTTTGCCGGACTCACCAAAGAGCCGATTCAAATTTCAGAAGCAAAACGCACCCATTGTCGTATAGAACTGGTACGGCCAAGACCGGCATCTGTGATATGCGGGGTAAGGGAAATTTACCTGCAAAATAATACGTTGTCAGGCAAAGTCTACTTTTTCCATGACATAACAAAAGATGAGGAAATAGACCGTATTAAAAACGATTTCTTAGCACACGCAACCCATGAATTAAGAACGCCTCTGGCTAGTATTCTTGGTTATTCCGAGCTACTGCTATCCGGTCGAATTCCTACCGAAATGCAGCCAAATATGCTGACGGTAATTCATCAGCAATCAGAACATTTGGTAAAAATGATTAACGAATTATTGGACTTAACGAAAATAGCAGAAAGAGAAGGAAGCGATTTTACTATTTTACCGTATTCGTTAACTGCTATTATCGAAGAAGCTATCCTTGAGTATGAGCCACCTCAGAATAGGCCAAGCATTGATTTCCATCCGCCTAACTCTGACATCATGATTAATATCGATAATTCAAGATTCAAACAAGTATTATTGAATATCATCGATAACGCCTATAAATATTCTGAGCATTCAAACGATCCAATATCAATAAACGTCGATTACTGTGAAGACAATCACGCTGTAAAAATAGAAATTACCGATCACGGCATAGGAATGTCCGATACCGAATGCGCTCAAGCTTTTGACCGTTTTTTCCGAGCCGATAAAAGCGGCAGCATCCCTGGCAACGGATTAGGGCTTTCTATTGCAAAGGAAATCATGAGTCTTTTAGATGGCACTATCGAGATTCAAAGCCGACTGAAAGAAGGTACGCGAGTTACTCTTCGGTTGCCTGTTGTTAATCAACAAAAAAACTTTAATTCAAAGACTTAACCTCATTACTTTCTAATTCAATATGACTCAAAACAAAATATTACGGGGTTGCTTGCCAGCCTGCGTAGCAATACTACTAGACATAGGTAGTGTTAAAGCTGCAGAAAATGGCGGTAGTAGTTATTTGCCTGGTTTTTACGGCGACTTTGGTATGGCTATAACTCCTGGCCCCGGCAATTATGTCAATAATTTCTTCGGCTATAACACTGCAGGAAATGACGCGGCCGGAAGCAATCTACTCTTTGAATTACCCGGCTTAATTCGAATTACGGATACTAAAATCATCGGAGGAAATTATTGGTTTGGCTTTTTTCCATATGTCTTGCATACCGAATCTAGTAACGCGCGTCCGGACGGCTCAATCAACCGAGATGCTCGCGGAGGTGCTGGCGATATGTACGCATTACCATTGGCAATCACTTGGCGCTGGGAAGAATTTTCGTTATTAGCATTTGAAGGCATCGTGTTACCTACCGGCTCGTATGAGAAAAACCGAAGTTTAAATGCAGGACGCAATTATTGGACGATGGACACGAATGTATCCATGACGTGGCTGCCTAAGAATACCTCTTGGGATTTTTCGGTGACATTAGGCTATATGGTAAATACGGAGAATCCTGCAACACAATATCGAACCGGCGACGAGCTGCATTTTGATTATTTGGTTGGATATTATTTTCTGCCGCATTTTGGTGCTGGAGTGACGGGGTCTTATTACAAACAAATCACTGCCGACACAGGCAACGGAGTTCCCGCAGGCTTAGCTTTGGCTGAGTACAGCAGCATTGGTCCAGCGTTGATGTATAACATAAAGATAGCAGAAAAAGAGGTGAGTTTTTCAGCCAAATGGCTACACGAATTTGATGTGAATAATCATATAGCCGGGGATTATGCGATTCTCCGAACGGTATTTCAGTTTTAACCACTCATAAGCGCCTGACTCGTCTATATCTTTTTAAGTTTAATTCATTCGATACTAATCCTTAAGTTCTATGGTTTTTCAAATAGATTTGAGAATTTATTCCGTATTTATGAATTGCTTAATTGCCGAGCAACACTATAATAAAACGAAAAATCGGAAATATCAGAAAATTAAGAAATATTAACTCCACTGAGTGTAAAGCCTATGAGTCCACAAACTTTAGTTAAATTATCCGACAGCGTATTGGTGCTGGATTATGCGTTTAACATTGTTTCATGCAGTAAAAATACGATGAACTTCTTAACGCTGAATGGCGGAACAGACTTTGATATACTGCAAAAAGTCTTGCAGGAAGGTTGGGAGGCTGGTAATTCGAAAGTTACCTCGATAAGAGGGATATACAATGCCTATATGATTAAAATTCCGGAATATTTTATCGTCGTATTTCGTCCGTTATTGAATCAACTTAGTTCGGGGACCGAAAATTCTGATTATCAATATCCTGGACTGCCATTACCACGTCAACAAACTCATTGCTACTCTCCGATACCTCGCTTCATGTCGTCTAATTATCGAAACCGACGTTTATCTAAACAAAAGCCGCATACTTTATTTCTTGACGATACTAAGCCTATGACTAGCAACACGCCGGAAAGCAGCACTGAATTTAACGCGTCTGTGCAAAATGAAAAAATGGAGTTTTTGCTTGAAAAGTACTTGAATCAATATCACACCACATAGAGATTGAAAATACGTCGCTTGTTTCGCCTCTGTTTATTTTTGGTGGGGTAGTGAATCCAAACAAAAGAATCACTTTGTCAACATTGAATAAAGTCTATATTTGATTGCGGATATTTGAATATGATGATTAGAATGATGTATTTAAGCCAAGCTGCAATCGGAATTACTAAAGAGCACGTAAAAAGCGTCTTAGAGGTTTCTCAACGGAATAACACACGGTTAGGTATTACCGGTGTTCTTGTGCATGGTGGAAATTTATTTGTCCAAGTGCTGGAAGGCGCCGAAACAACAGTGCTTAAGCAGTATGTCAAAATCATAGATGATCGAAGACACAGTGATTGCCGAATAATCCATATATCCCCCACGAGCGAACGCATGTTTCAAAATTGGTCAATGGGCAATATCGAATCCGACCCATTAGAGTTTCAGCAGATACGAGGATTACTTGCACATCGCCTAGAATCGGTGAACTCAAAAGAATTTGCAGCTACCATGAGAGAGTTTCTTAAGGTATTAAATTCCAACTCACCGTAGTAATTTCTGGGCTTTGATATACGGGGTTAGACTTCCGAGTGACTTGTAAGTAAAAATCCAGATTATCCTTACTAACAATCAAAGCCATGACAACCATCATAGAACTGGAAACCAAGCGCTTGTGTTTACGTCAATGGCAAGCAACCGACTTTAAACCGTTTGCTGAGCTGAATGCTGACCCTAAGGTCATGGCTTATTTTCCAAACCGTTTAACACGCGCAGAAAGCGACGCTATGGCTATGCGTTGCCAAACCTTAATCGCGGAATGCGGTTGGGGATTTTGGGCGGTAGAATTAAAAGCTACACACGACTTCATAGGCTTTGTAGGTTTAGATACACCTTCAGCCAAGCTACCGTTCTCACCGTGTGTAGAAGTTGGCTGGCGTCTTGCTGCCAAACATTGGCAACAAGGCTATGCCACCGAAGCGGCAAAAGCCGCATTAAAACTAGGTTTTGAGCAGTTAAACTTACCCGAAATCGTTGCCTTCACTACGCTGCATAACACACGCTCACAAGCAGTCATGCAACGCTTAGGAATGATAGAGCAACCGACAAGCTTTCTCCATCCTGATATTAATCCTACTCATGCCTTAGCCGAACATTGTTGGTATAAGCTGAGTAACCCTGTAGCCTAACTCACTAACAGCATATTATCTAACGCGTGCTTAGCTAATGAGGCTTCTTCCTTGGGTACTTGAATTTGATTAATGACATGACCTTGAACTAGATTCTCTAACACCCACGCTAAATGCTGAGGATCAGTTCTAAACATAGTTGAACACATACACAACATAGGCGACATAAAATGGACATGCTTGCCTTGCGCCTTACATTCTTCGTTTAAGCGATTCACCATATTTAACTCGGTCGCGACTAACCAACGCGTATTAGGCTCTGCAGCTCGAATCGTACTTAAAATATACTCAGTAGAGCCGACATAATCGGCTTTTTGACATACTTCAAAACATGCTTCAGGATGGGCAATAACAATAGTTTCCGGATGACGCGTTAAAAAATTATCAATTTGCTCGGGTTTAAACATCTGATGCACTGAACAAAAGCCATTCCATAAAATGATTTTTGCGTCTTTGATTTGCTCATCGGTTAAGCCACCTTTAGGCTTAGTAAAATCCCAGGTCACCATCTGCTCTAACGGAATGCCCATGCGAAACCCGGTATTACGCCCTAGATGTTGATCGGGGAAAAACAGCACTTTTTCGCGCTTAGCAAAACTCCATTGCAAAATCTTTTGCGCATTCGATGACGTACACACAATACCGTCATGGCGACCGCAAAACGCTTTTAAATCGGCAGAGGAATTAATATACGTCACGGGCGTCACGGTATTATCGGCATCAATCACCTCGGACAACTCAGCCCAACATTGCCTCACCTTATGCAAATTAGCCATATCAGCCATTGAGCAACCCGCCGCTAAATCGGGCAAAATCGCAATTTGCTCAGGACGCGACAAAATATCAGCCACTTCGGCCATAAAATGCACACCACAAAACACAATATACTCAGCAGCCGATTGCGCAGCATTACGCGACAACTTTAGCGAATCACCAGTAAAGTCGGCGTGTTTAAATACCTCATCGCGTTGATAATGATGGCCTAAAATCACACAGCGCTCGCCTAACTCAGCTTTGGCAGCAACAATACGCGCATCGCATTCATCATCCTCTAATAACGCATAATCTTGAAACGGTAACGACATAAACACCTTAAGAAAAAAAGTAACAAGCGCATTGTAAAAGTTTCGCTTACTAATTTCTATACTGAAGTTAACGCTCAAAGCATTTAAAATCAGAGTGTTAACACATAGGCAACATTATCGCCTAAACCACCGCCTTGAAAATGATATAAAAGGCACATACACACTTATCAATAACAACCCTGCCGCTAAAGCATAACGCCAGCGTATATCCACATTCGCCAGTATAGGTTGAGCGAGTTCAGGAGCAAATAATGCCTGCTTTAAACTATCACTATCGGTTAAACGCTGATACACCAAGCCGCTTTGTGCAGCTAAGCTCTGTAAATACTCTTGTTTTAATGAGGTTAAATGCTCGTTACCGACAACCGCTTCGTTGCCAAAGGGGGCATTTCTAGCGTTATAGCCGGGGATTTTTTCGGGATTTAAATCTGACTCGCCAAAGGTCGAGCGTTGCGGTACATCATCGGCTTGATATACGCCTTCACGTTGGCCTTGAGCATTAAATTTAGGAATCGCAGTTAAGGCTAAGTCACCTACCCCTAAGATGACACCTTTTTTCTTACCTTTAAGCGCTGAAAAATCAGCTTGATAACGCGGATTAAGTGGCGGCGCTTCATGACCATCGGTAATAAAAATCACTGGCTCAGTCGGTAACGTGGTTAACGCATGCTGTAGTCCACTGGCAATCCGGCTGTCAGCCGCCCAAGCCATACGCCAATCTAAACTTGCCAGCGTCACATTCAGCTCGTTATAGCCTTGGCACACTTCGATAGGCTGAAATAATAAGGTCGTGCGCCGCTCAGTAAATACACCTAAGCCTACGCGTGATTGGCAAGGTAATTCTTTTAATAGCGCCTGTAATTGATGTTTAACAAACGTTAAGCGGCTTACCGGCTGCTCACCCTCGCGATAATCTTCCGCATTCATGCTGCGTGTTATATCGATAATCAACGTGTAATGGTAAACCGCTTGTGATTGCCGTATGGTCGGCTTGATAAACCCGGCGATGAGCGCACACCAGGCAATTAACAACGCATAAAAACGATAATCCCTGTGACAATAAATCCTACGCACTACGGTAAACCTCTAGGAAAACCCGGTACAGTTGTCCATAACGGCGCTTTTTTATTCGGTAAATTCTCATCATCACCGCTATTGCGCTTGTCCATTTCAGGCAATAAGCGCATAGCGACTTCTAAATTGTATTTAGCATCCCAATACTGGCTATCTATGCTCAAAGCTTGTTTATAGGCTTGTTTAGCTAACGCGACTAAAGGCATCGCATCGTTAATGTTCATCGTTTCAGCTTTTTGCACGGCTTGCTCTAAATACACATTGCCTAAGTTATAGCGTAGCAATACTTGCAAATGAGGCTCAGTAAAGCCAGTCGTTAAGCTTAATGTGGCTAGGGCTTCGTCATAACGCTGATGTTGTTTTAAATAAGAGGCTCTTGCTAATAACACTTGCGGTTTCGCCTGACGCAAACTGCCAATAGCAGGCTCTAAACCTTGGGCATAGGCATTAATCAACGCATTGGTTTCGGCGTGTTGCATAACGTCTAATACTTGCCACAGCCAAACACTGGCGCTCATCAGTAAGACTAAGTAAGCCAACCCGCGTTTATAAACTGTTTTCATTGCGCCACTCCATGAACTTTGCTAGTAATAACAAACTGATACAGATTAGCGCTAAGCCATAGCAAAAACCTGATAAGTCGTGTTTAGGTTGCTGCTCTTGATAATACAACGGCGTTTGCTCTAACCGGTCAATATCGGCTATCGCCTGCCGCATCGCATCCGGCGTTTCCGCTTGATAGGCTTTATAAGGAATATTTAAGCTTTGAAAAAATAAATGTAAATGCCGTTCTGGCATCACTTGCGCATTGTCATCGCGTTTGTCACTGGGAATATCAAAAATACCTGGACTGTTCGCAGTGCGTAAAAACAGCCAATACAGTCGTACTTGTTGTTGCTTAAAATACTGTCTTAATGCTAATTCGCTCGCTGAATCAACAGCTGCGGCACCATCAGACACCAATAACACCATACGCGCGCCCGTTAAGTCAGATTTATCAAACAAACTTAACGCCATACTTAACCCTTTACTGACATGGGTGTACGCCAATGCGGGCATAGTGGTCGCATCGATAGCAGCATGTAGAGCCTGTTTATTGTCGGTCAGCGGCAAAACAAATAGCGGCGATGTGCTGTATTCGACGATACCTAATAAATCATGCGGTCGTTCGTCGATAAATGTATTGAGTAATCGACGTGCCGCTGCCGCTTTAGACTCTTGCCCACCATCAGGCAACGTGCCAGCAAAACTGTTATCCATACTATTGCTACGGTCTAACAGCAACACGATATTCGCCCCTAAACCGATACGCTCTATCACCTGCCCGCTGGTATGTAAGCCTGCTAAACCTAAAACCAAGCTGACCATTGCCGTCGCACCTAAAAGCTTAAGCAACAGCGTGACACTTAGCGCGCCCACATCAAAAGGCATTAGCCCTAGCCATGCGTGCTGATTTGACTTAGCACCGATGCGCCATAACGGTAGTAACACAAAACCTAGCGCAAACAACCACGCTGACTGGGTAAACGCCAACGTCATGCGTCACCTTGCTCTATACGCGCGCACTGTAAACAAAGCTGTTGTAACCGCGTCACGACTTCATGGCTAGATAACGTACTATGACCAAAAAAATAGCGGTTGGATAAATCGAAAAATTCGCTTAATTCTGGTCTTAGTTTTTGATATTTCGCGTGTTGACTGAAAAAATCTGGCAATTGCGCTTGAAATAATGGCTGACCATAAACTTGATTAAACGCGCCATGCATCAACGCAAAGCCCTGGTCTAATTGACTGTCTGACACGCGCAGCAAGCGCTGATAAGCTGGCTTGAATACGCGCTTTTTATTAAATCTGGCTAAATAACCATAGCTGCTCATTAAATAACCCGCACTGAGTAACGCCAGCAAAAATGCCCCCAATGCTTTTGTCCAAGCGGCTTCACTGGACATTAACGGCACTACAGCATCAGGCCGCATGTACTCCCCGGCTTCGTCTTTTCTAACAGCTAATTCGCGTAACGGCGCAAGCGTAAACGACCAGGCCGGAACGGTTTGCTCAGCCTGCTGTTGACCTTGTTGTAACAGCACGTTAAACGCTGGAATAGTCAGCATTTTGACTTCCAGCGGCGCATAAAACACTTGATACGTTAATGCGATGCGATAACGCGTATGCCCACCGCCGATAGCTTCTTCCTGAACGCTCAACGCATTTAATTGCAGCCAGCGGTTAAGCGGCCCAGGCTTAGGCAAACTATTTTTATTGAGTTTAACGCCATTATCCGTAGTAATAAGCACTTGATGCTCTAAGGTGTCACCTAACACATAACCAAATGGCCTAGGCGTTAATAAACGTAGCTGACTGGTTACGCTATCGCTACAAGCGGTTAAACAACACAGCAAGACCATCAACCAAACTCTCATATCGGCTGCCGTTGTAAAAAATATTCGGTGACACAATCTGGCTTAAACGCGTTCTGCAAAAATAACGCTTCAGCACCAAAAGCGCTAAAAAAACGACGCAGATGTTCACGTCTAGCCAATACGGCCTTGCGTAATTTCTGATTAAAACCTGGATACAGCAAAACCGTTTTCTGCTGACCGGTTTCTCTATCTTGTAAATGCCAAAGCCCCCAATCAGGTAGCTGCTCATAATCCTCAGAACGCGACAAAGCCAGCGGCACAAGCTCATGTTGCACCAGTAGAGCCAATAACGGTTTTAATTCGTCTAAAGCAAAATAAAAATCCGATAATAAGAAAATCAGCGCAGGCTGTTTGGGCAAAAAAGGGATTAGCGCTAACCAATTCGGCACTTGCTTAGCCCATGTTATGGGCTGATGCTGTAATAAATCGTCAATAACACCTATTTGTCTAGTCTTAGTGACTTTAGGCGAAGGCTCTGCCTCCTGCCCTACCCCATAAAAACTAAACGTATCGCCATAAGCAAACGCAGATTCAGCCAAACTACGGCAACACGCTTGCATGAAAGCTAATTGAGGTTGCATAGAGGCCGATAGGTCAGCGATTAAGGCTATTTCCATCAACGCCAATACCAAGAAATGAGCGATAATACATAAT